>CADBRM010000143.1 GCA_902797085.1 uncultured Methanobacteriaceae archaeon | reverse complement strand
ATCTGCCCTCATCATCAGTAGTGGTCTCAAAGGTCTTACCGTTAACAGTCACATTAACCGGCATGCCTTTTATTGGTCTACCATTTTCATCGGTTATTGTTCCGTTTATTGTGGTGTTCTCACCAGGAACATTTTTATCTGGTATTTCCAGATTTATTTTTCCAATGTCTTTGTAGACATTTAATAATCCTGATTCTGATACTTTATTGTACTTGTCGTCTCCATCGAATTCTACAGTTACAAGTTTTGCACCAACACTTGTTGTCGGAACTTTATATGTGTAGTAACCATTATCATCAGTTTCTACAGTATTTGATTCTCCATCAACGGTTATGTTGATTTTTCTATTTGCAACCGGATTTCCATTTTCATCGACAAGTCTTCCACTTATTACTGCATCATCATATAATAATGTGTCATTAATAGTGTCTAATGTAATGTTTGTATCATATTTGCTTCCGAGGAAACTATCTTTTGCAGATTTTACTTCTACACTTTCATTTCCAGCTGTAACCGTTACATTGTTCATTCCTGCTACTGTATTGTTGACCGGTACTGTGTAATGACCGTTTTCATCAGTAGTTGTTGGATATGTTTTTCCATTAACCGTTACGTTTACTGGTAATGAAGCAATTGGATTACCATTTTCATCAGTTACAGTACCGTTTATTGTTGTGTTTTCTCCAACTTTTGTTTCTGTTGGCACTACAACAGTGAGGGTAGCTTTATTTGTAACAACTTCAAATGTATCTTCTGCTGAAGCATTGTTGTATTTTTCATCTCCAGGATATTCAACTTTTACATTTACTGTTCCGACTGTTGTTGTTTTATATGGTAAGGTATATATACCATTTTCATCAGTTTTTACAGTTTCTGTTTTGTCTCCAACCGTTACATTTACGTATGCATCCTTAATAGGATTATGGAATTCGTCTTCAAGTTTTCCAGTGATGTTTATATCTGTACCAACTGGTACTTCTTTTATATCATCAATAGTTAATTCTGTATTAACTTTTGTTACCATAAATGTAGTTGTGTTATTTGTACCAACATATGTTGCATTTCCATCGTAAATACTGCTTACATTGTGTGTACCCACAATGGTGTCATTGAATGTCAATGAGTATAATCCATCAACATCAGTAGTTACTTTGCCAACAATTGTATCATTGACTTTAACTACAACTTCTGCACCAGATATTGGTTTAGATTGTTCATCAACTAGTCTGCCTGAAATAATAGTACTGTTTCCAGCTTTAACAGGTGTTAATGCCGTTACAGTGATTGTTGTATTTAGTCTTGTTACTGTTATGTTATTGAATGTCTCTGCATTATGAGGATCTTTATCGTAACTAACTTTGTCTAGTCCAGTACTGTTTAGGTATACATCATTTTCAATGTATTTTACTGAAACCTGTTTTGTTCCATTAGTTGTGTAATCTAATGCTATGTTAGTCACTTCCCCAGTAATGTTTACTCTGAATGTGTTTTCTGTAGTTGTTATTTCAAGTTGGCCTGTTGTAACAACGTTTTCGTTATCATCTTTTACCATTACATCTATACTTACATTACCGACTGTTGTATTCTTTATACTTACAAGGGTTATTGTAGGTATTTTATCAACTGTAAAGTTGGTATTAGCACTAGCATTGTTTACTGTTAGGTTACCTTTGTATGTTGCTATTACATCCACAGTTCCATTTCTTGTTGTTACATTTTCTATGGAATATTTACCATTGGAGTCTGTTTCTGTAATAAATTTGTCACCATCAATGGTTATTTCTACATAGGCATCAGCTATATGTTCTCCCATTCCATCTGTGAGGTTTCCAGTTATTGTTACTGTGTCACCTACTCTTGAAGTTTCAGGGATTGCTTTTACAGTAATTGTTGCTTGTTGTTTGCTTGTGGTAATGTTTTCTAATACTTTTCCATCTTCCGGTTTTCCACCTGATGGTATTGTATCATTATTGATACCAGTACTGTTCAAGTACTTGTCATCTTCCAAGAATTTCACGCTGACCTGTATATCATCAGTATTGATGTCAAGTTTTACTTCGGTCACTTCAGAATTAATTGTTTTTGTGGTTGTTTTGCCACCAACTGTTATTTCCAAAGTTCCTTCTGTAATGCTTTCTCCGTCTTTATCACTTACTGCGACATTTATTGTTACGTTTCCAACAGTATTGTTTACAATTTGCACTACGGTTGCTGTAGGTATCTTGTTTACAATGAATGCTGTTGTGGCGTTAACTGTTTGGTTGTCGGTGTATATTGCCGTTACATTTATTGTTCCGGCTTTACTTGTTATGTTGTGTAATGTGTATACACCATCAGTGTCTGTAGTGTTGTGGTATGTGACTCCATCAATTATTATTGTGATATCCGTGTTAGGTATTGGTCTTTCGACTTCATCTACTAATCTTCCGCTTATTGTTACTTCCTCACCAATGTATACTTCAGGTGTGGCTGTAATGTTTATTTGTTGATCTTTTGTAACTAGGATTACTGTTATGTTTTCATCACTAGCTGATTGTGCTGACTTATTAGTAGCGTTACTTGCAAGATATTTATCGTTTTCTTGATATTCAACTATGACTCTGTATTCGCCGACATTTTCTACCGGTAGTATGATGTCCACTAAACCATTAGTAATGTTTGCTTCTTTTATAATTGTTTCATAGTTTTCATCGTATACTCGTATTTGACCGTTAGGAACTTCTACATTGTTGACTGTATCGTTAACTCTTACTCGTATTGTTACATTGCCTAATGTGTGGTCTAATATTTCAACACTGGTATTTGTTGGGATTTTTATAATGTTAAATGAAGTTTCAGCCTGTACACTATTATACGTATTTTCCGGTTCGTATTTAGCGTAAACTATTATTGAACCGCAGTTTGTGGTAGTGTATGTGTAGTTGTATTCTCCGCTAGCATTGGTTTTTACGATTACCTGAGTACCATTAATTTCCAATGTTACATAAGCATCTTTTATTACTTCACCCATATCGTTTGTAAGTTTTCCTGTAATGTTTACAGTTTCTCCTACATAATCTGTTGTTGGTGTTGCAACTACTGTAATGTTAGCATTTTGGAGTTCAACATCTATTTGTGTCAATTCATTTTTAGTATCATTATCTATTCCAACACTTGATTCGTATTTTTCTGAACCATGATATACCACTTTTACGTAAGCCGTACCATTGGTTGTAATGTCCAATTTTATTGTAGTGTTTAATCCATTTATTTGTGCAGTACTTTCTTTACCATTAACTGTTAAGTTCAATACTCCACTCTGGATTGTTTCACCATCTTCGCCGGTTACTGTAACATCTATTGTTACGTTTCCTGCTGTCCTATTTAGTATGGTTACGTTTGTTGTTGTAGGTATTTTGTTTACTGTGTAGTATGCATCAGTACTTGTTACATTGTTTACAATAGAGTTTCCCAAGTATGTGGCATTAACTGTGAATTTACCAACTTTTGTGGTGGTGTAGTTTACTGAGTATTCTCCATCGGTTAATGTTGTAGTCTGTTCTACTCCATCAATTATGAGGACTACATCTCCACTTTCCATTAGTGTTCCGTTTACATCACGTACTTCACCGTATATTGTTATGTTTTCACCAAGTGTTACTTCATCAGGGTCTACATTTATTGTAATAGTAGCATTGTGTTTTGCAACACTTATTACTGTTACATTTTCATCAGATCCTGCTGCACTACTGTTTTGAGCATTACTTGCAAGGTAGTAGTCGTTTTCAATGTAAGTTACATTTACACGTAATGTAGCATTACCGTTTGATGGTATTGTTAGTATTACTTTACCGTCGGTTACACTACCGTTAACTATGTTAGTTTGTGTTTCATTGTTAACTACTATGTACCCTGTATTTACCAAGTTTCCAGTAGCATTGGTTACTGTTACCTCTATTGTCACATTTTCGATGGTATCGTTTATTATTCTTACCGTTGTATTTGTAGGTATTTTGTTTACCGTGAAGTAAACGTTGTCACTTGTAACACTACTTATGTTGGTAGTTCCAAGATATGTAGCATTGACAGTGAAATCTCCTGCAATTACTGTAGGGTAAGTAATATTGTATGTACCGTCGACTATGCTTCTTGTGTAATTTGTACCGTTTATTGTGACATTTACGTCTCCATCCAATATGAGACTGCCGTTTGCATTTTTAACAGTTCCCCATATGAATACTTCCTCACCAATTGTGACATTATCGTTTAGGATGTTAATGGTTATATTAGCATTCTGTTTTACGACATCGAATGTGATTGTGTTTTCATCAGGAGATCCCGGTTCTTTACTACTGTCAGTTGCATTGCTTCCATAGTAAATGTCAGTTCCCAAGTATGTTACATTGATTGATAGACTTCCCGGTGTATTCACATCAAGTGTGATGTCTTTTCCACCATTTGCTAAATCGCCTTCACCAATTAATACTCCGGTAGCACTGTCATATACCTTTACATGACCGGTTGTTACATCATCACCGGTTAGGTTTGTCACGTTAACATGTATCACTACATTACCTATCGTGTTGTCAATTATGGTTACATTGGTTTTTGTAGGTATTTTGTTAACTGTGAAAGTGGTTTGTGCGGTTGCATTGCTATAGGTATTTGTTGTATCATTGAATGATGCATTAACATAGATAGTTCCCACTACATTTGATGTGTAATCGTATGAGTATCCGCCGGTACTGTTTGTCCATACAGGTACAGGGTTTTCCATACCTGTAATGTTCAATAGTATTAACGTGTTACCCAAAGGTTGATTCATTCCATTAGTAAGGTTACCTGTAATGGTTACATGTTCACCTATTGCAACTGCAGTTTCATTTGCAGCTACTGTGAGGTTTACTCCCTGAGCTTTTACGGTGATGTTTTTGAATTCATTTGAATTCTCGTCAACACCGACGCTTGACAAGTAT
>CADBRM010000142.1 GCA_902797085.1 uncultured Methanobacteriaceae archaeon | reverse complement strand
GGTATTACCGCTAGCGGTTCACTGGAAGAATTGAAATATAATACCTGGTGGATCAATAAGATTAATACCAATCCGGCAAGTTTAGTGAAAATTGTTCTTGAAAAGGAAAACTTAACAGAAGAACAATTTTACTACTTGGTAGGACTTAATAATGATATCAAGTATCCAACAGCAGTTGAAACTGCAACTAATGCAGGACAAACACGTATTGCTGCAGTTAAAGCACATGGATTAGATTATAATTACATCAACAGTTTGGATTTACCAACTGCAACACGTGAAAATGTTACTGCTTCACAAGGTACATTAACATACAACGATTTCAAGAAAATTGGTGTAGATGCAAGTAAAATTGCTAAAAAATACTTTAAAGAAGAATTAGGAGTAACTCTCGAAAAAGATATGCCTAATTTTGAAGTATTAACTACTGCCGGTTATACCTTTATGAATCAACAAAGTACCGAAGCAGTATGGGATGGTTTATATCAAGAATTCGGTTCTAGAATAACAAGAGAAACATTATTACCTAACCACAGACCTATGTGGAAACCATTATGGTTTACATTTGTATTAAAACAGGATGATGGCAAATTGATGGCTTTATATACAAGATACAATCAGGATGGCACATTCTTCGTAGGTGAATTAAATGGTAGTCATGTAAATAATATAGGAATAGAAACTTTAAACAACTCAGCAATGAGTTCAGCTTTACAAAAATCTGCATTCCCTGATGGAAACTGGTTTAACATTCAATCCTTGACAAATGCATGGGCAAATGAATTACAGTACGATCAATTCTTAACTTTCTTATTCCACGGTCATGCATGTCCGGGTGTACAGCCAGGATTCTTCATGAGTGAATATATATTGGAAAACTATCCGTTGGGAGAAAATGAATCATATTTCTATATTGCATCAAGTATCTATTGTAAAGATGACAGTATCGAATACTTGCTTGGTATTTCACCTGGATTAGGTAATTACATGGATCAAAAATTAACATCATCTGATGTAGAGTCTGATTATGTAAACGGAGCAACAGAAGAAGGAATTCTTGTCTTATGGGATAATGAATTACAAATAGGTAAAGCAATAATCATGAACTTCAAATGGGCTAGCATAGATACTAGTGCATATGGAACCAGTGAGGCAAAAAGAGCAACTCAGATTAATTCTTATGTTTCTTTATATAAAGGTATTCCTGATGAAAACCTTATAGAAGGAAACACGATTTTAGGAGCTGAAGAAAAATATATAACTTTGGATCAATTCAATAAACTCAAAGCCGGAGTAAGTGAAGATATGAATACAATTGAATTTATTCAGGGTCTTCCTACAATAACCAAGGAAGAGGCTATTGCTTTATCCAACAGTGGAAAAGAAAATTCAAATACCAGCACAGACTCAGAAAACAACTCAACAAACACAAACACTAACACAAACACTAACACAAACACTAACACAAACACTAACACAAACACTAACACAAACACTAATACTAACACTAACACAAATACAAACACTAACACTCATAAAAACACTAACAGTAATTCAAACTCTAATAAAAAAACCAATACCAGAAATACAGTTTTAAGTACAGGTTCAGTTTCAGCAGGAACTTCACAATCTACAGTAGAAGCAATAGGTACAGTTGCAGCTGCAGAAGAACCATCAACTGAACCAAATACTGAAGAAAAATCAGAAGATACTCCTTCAGAAGAATCAAGTTCCGACAGTGGAAAAGCATACGAAATTTCAGAATCCTCACCTGGAAATTCCGACAATTCAAATGTAGGATATGCCATTGCAGGAATTTGTTTAGTAGGAGCTGTAGCTGGTTACGGATACCTCAGAAGTAGAAAAAGAGAATAAATAATTCATTCTCTTTACTTCTTTTTAGGATGTGATTATCAATGAATTATAAACGCTTTATGATTTATTCAATTATAGTAATCCTAATACTCTTTCTCTCAACTTCATTAGTATTTGCTCATCCTGGTCATGGAAGCGAATATCCTGAAGAGGTTACATCTAGTTCCAGCGTAAGTTCAAGTAGTTCTGGAAGTAGTTCCTCCTCCCATGTTTCAACTAGTTCTTCAAGTAGTAAATCTTCAACAAAGAAAACTACCAATACTAAATCATCAGCTAAGGCATCCGGTTCTTCGGGTTCATCTGGTTCCTCCTCAAGTAAAACTTCAAATAATAAGGCAGGAGGTTCACCAAACAAAGAATCAACAAGTAATTCCAATGATAAAACGCAAAACTCAGTTACGGCAAATGACGAATCATCTGCTCAGACG
>CADBRM010000141.1 GCA_902797085.1 uncultured Methanobacteriaceae archaeon | reverse complement strand
ACACAATTCGAAACAGAAATCATAGCAACAATAAAATAAAAAAAGTATTACTGAACAACAAAAAAAGACAATAATGTCAAAAACTCAAAATTTATATATTTAAAAAAATAATATAACAATTGTTATATTCATATTATGGAGAAAGATAATAAATGACAAACAAAGGAACTAATATTTTAAAAGAAGGATTCGCCAAAATGACTAAAGGTGGCGTGATAATGGACGTAGTAAATGCACAGCAGGCACAGATTGCTGAAGATGCCGGAGCGGTAGCTGTAATGGCCCTTGAAAAAGTACCTGCAGATATACGTGCAGCAGGAGGCGTTGCCAGAATGGCCGATCCAACAATCGTTGAAGAGGTACTTGATGCCGTATCCATCCCTGTGATGGCTAAAGCCAGAATAGGTCATATAGCAGAAGCACAAATATTGGAAACATTAGGCGTTGATATGATAGATGAAAGTGAAGTATTGACACCGGCAGATGAAGAGTATCATATTAACAAAAAACAATTCACCATACCATTTGTATGTGGAGCGCGTAACCTTGGTGAAGCACTGCGACGAATTGATGAAGGAGCGGCGATGATTCGTACCAAGGGTGAACCTGGTACTGGAAACATTGTGGAGGCAGTTCGTCATATGCGAATGGTTATGGGAGAAATCAGAAAGATTCAACAGATGGAAGAAGAGGAACTTTGGAGATATGCAAGAAACATTGAAGCACCAATAGAGCTTGTACAAAAAACCTCGGAAGACGGAAAGTTGCCTGTGGTAAACTTTGCTGCAGGCGGTATTGCTACACCGGCAGATGCATCTTTAATGATGCAGTTAGGTTCTGACGGCATTTTTGTAGGATCGGGAATATTCAAGTCCGACAATCCAGAAGCATTCGCTCAGGCCATTGTTGAAGCAACGGCAAACTATGATAAACCTGAAGTTCTGGCTGAAGTATCCAAAGGATTAGGTGAAGCAATGAAAGGTGTTGAAATATCAACATTAAGCGAGACTGACAGAATGCAAGACAGAGGAATCTAAAAAACTCCTCATCATTCTCTTTTTTATATTATATGGTGGTGTTTATGGTAAAAATAGGAATTCTTGATTTACAAGGTGCAGTTTCAGAGCATTATCACATTACTAAAAAAGCCGTGGAAAGATTAGGTTTAGAAGTTGAAGTAGAATCTGTAAGATATGCGGAAGATGTGAAAAGCTGTGACGGAATAATAATATCCGGTGGAGAAAGCACAGTAATTGGTAAACTCCTCCATACTAGAGGAATTGACAAAGAAATAAAAAACAATAATATTCCCGTGTTTGGAACATGTGCCGGAATGGTATTATTGGCTAAAAAAACTGACTTTAACCAACCGCTAATCGGTTTAATGGATATTACCGTTAAAAGAAACACATATGGAAGACAAAAAGATTCGTTTGAAACTTCCATCAACATACTAAATCAAAATTATTTAGGCATATTCATAAGAGCACCTTCACTAGAATCATATGATAAAACAAAAAAGGATATAAGAATCTTATCGGAACATGACGGAAAAATTATAGCCATCCAACAGGGACACAACATCGCCCTTTCTTTTCATCCCGAATTAACAGAAGACACGTTAATTCATGAATACTTTATTAAGGAAGTTTTATGCAGCATCAGCTGATTAGTCCAACATCACATTTACGGTTAACAGATTTTTTATATATTACAACATGAATCCATTTCCTTATGGCTTCATTTACCACAGGATTTAATCATACCTCTAATTCGACAATTTCATTATGCAAATCTTATATGCTACACAGCAAATTAGTCAAAATATTTATTTTTTTCAACTGATAAAATATTACCCTCTTAGTTATTTTTTCTTTAAAAAGTTTATAGGGGGTTGATTACTTTTTGAATAAGGATAGGATTATAGGTTTGAGTGATGGTATTGTGGCTATTGCTGCCACTATTATGGTCTTGGAATTGAGTGTTCCCGATACAGTTACCCTTGATTCTTTGCTGTTACAGGTACCTGTTTTTATGCTTATCTGGTGAGTTTTGCATTGATTTATCTGGCATGCGTTCTCATCATAATGCTTTTGAAAAGGCCGAGGCTATTGACAGTAAAGTTTTTTTTGGCTAATGGTTTATGGTTATTTTTCATTACATTAATCCCTTTTACAACGGCACTCGTTGAAAATGCTCCTGATGAAACCCTGACTGAAGTGATTTATATTGTTTCCCTGCTTTTATGGGTGTCTTCATTTCAAATATTGGACATTACAATTACCAAGGTCAATCCTGATGCACCTGAAGATGAGGTAAGGGATATTAAGGCAAGGTCACTTCTTTTGGTGGCTATATCCTGGCCTTGATATCCTCATTTTTCATCCCAAGATTAGGGATTATTATTGTTGGACTTGATGTGTTGATAATGGCCTTAGGACTTGTTCTGAAAATGAAGTTTTTGGAATGATTCTCCCAAATTTTTCTTATGGTGGCTTGAAAACCATTATATCCCTTTTACCTTTTTTTGTGAAGTAATTACCTGTCATTGTATATTTATCCCTTTTTTGCTATTGTCCTTCCCAGCTCATACGCTTTTTGTAAATCCTTTGGAAAGTTTTCCTCCCTTACCTGTTGTTTGTGCTCTTTGGAGAATATCTGATTTTCATACAGGTCATAATCTTTGAACTGGTATGTATCATATACCTTCAATATTTCAGGTTTGCTGAATGTACTTTCCAGAAAAGCATTTATTGGCTCAAATATCGTTTTATCATAGCACAGTCCACCGTTTTCAGGATTTAAATTCATGGACACTATTATTCCAACGGGCAATTCCCTTTCCAATATTTTTCCTTCCCCGTAATGGAATTTTGGAAATATCAATCGTTCCATGAAACTTCTTGTTTCACCTGTTAAATTTCCGAAGTATACAGGAGAACCTATTATTATTCCATCACTTTCCCACATTTTTTCCAATAATTCTTCAAGATCGTCCCTGATTGGACATTTTCCATAAAAAGATCCTTCTTTCAGTTTACAGTTGAAACAGGCCATACATCCCTTATAATTCAGTTTGTATAAGTCTATCATCTCCACCCTGTTATTCTCCTTTATTCTTTTTATTCCTTCAGCAGTCTTTTCCAATAATTGTTTGGTATTGAAATTAGTTCTTGGACTTCCGTTTACAATATAATATGTCATGAAATTACACTCCCTTTGTCTCATATTTTTCATATACTGGATTTTATATTTTTAGAGGAGTATCAATGTATTGTAAGGTGCAACTAACTATTTTT
>CADBRM010000140.1 GCA_902797085.1 uncultured Methanobacteriaceae archaeon | reverse complement strand
TTCCATCAATTACAAATATAATTCCTTTCATTTTTTTCATGCTCCAATAGTTATTATAATGATACCAACTAATGCTCCAATTATTGTAGCAGATAGATTTACGTGTTCATTATTAAAAAGACCACTACGTTCTAATGTTGCACCCAAAATACTGTCTGCAAAGCAACCAACCATTCCTGCAATTAGTGCTATAATCAAGCTTTGGGTTAACTCTGGAGATACATTTATAGCGTAGGCGGAAATTCCTATTATTAACGCTCCAATCAATCCTGCTGCAGTTCCAAGTACAGATATACCTCCATCAGTACCTGGTTTTACTTTTTCTCTACTAGTTATTAATATAGGTTTACTGAGTACTCCAATTTCACTTGCCATTGTATCGGCTGTGGCAGTAGCTATAGCTCCTATAAATCCAGCATAATTTCCAAAGAGTGCCATTAGTACAGGAACTATCCCGTTAGATACAACGTTCTTAACAGTTCGTTGTTCATGTTTAAGTCCAATACGTTTCTTATAATCTGATTTAAATTTGGTGAATACAGAACCTAACAAAAGAAATAGTAAAAGTATTGTTAGCCAATTAAATCCTCTTGTTATAACGATAAATATTCCAATAATTGTAACAAAAGATGAGCCTAATAAATCAAGTGCACCGCTAAGGTATACTATGATTCCAAATATTACACAAATCATAAGGAATATTAATTGTATCATAAATTAATTTTTGTGTTTTATTAATATAATATGTTTTGATAAAAAATAAAATAAAGTTGAAGGAGGTCAAGGATTATTTATTTTTTTTATTGTATTTGGTGACTATTTGTTTAAAACTTTTGTTTTAATAGTTTCAACTTTTTTAAGTGGGTAGATTTTTTTAGCTTCGTGGTAAATGTTTGAAGCGAATTTACCAGAAATGATTTCTTTTACTAATTCATCTAAATTCTTTTCAGCTGAGTTTTCTAAAATCATTCTGTGCATGGTTTCTCGGATAAGTTTTTGTTGTGATGATTTTGCTCTTTTTACGGTAATTGCTAACATGTGTACGTTTAGTTTTTTACCGTCTTTTGTAGTTGCATCAGTTATTGTGTCAATACGACTGGTCCCTCTTCTGATCATACTACGGGTGTAATCTGTGGTTACTTTGTGACCTGTGAATTTTGTGTATGCTTTTTCTCCGGTTACATGGTCAACTTCAAAGAATAATTTAACATATTGTCTACTGAAATCTCCGGTAATTTCACGCATTGAAGTTTCAATTTTACGTCCTACTAACATTTCAGGTTCTCTTGCTGGACTTGTTCCTAAACTTGCTTCTTCAAAGTCTGCAGGTGCTACAATTTCATACCATGTTTTTTCTCTCCAAGTATCACGTACTCGTCTTCTTGCTTTTGCCATTTTATCATGTTCTCCTTTTATTTTAATAAGTTATAATTAATTGATTATTTTTACAGCAAATTATCCTTAAGTTGTTGATATTGCTGAATTTAATTTGTTGGTGTTTAAGGTGTTAGTATACTAACTAATCTTGTAATGTTAAAAATATTAAAATCTATTAAATTTGAAAAGAATCCGTCAGGTCTTCATATGATAAATAAAACAAAATTTGTTTTTTATAAAGAAATTTAGATACTCATGACTCTTGGAAGTCATATTTCTTTATAATAATCCTCTTCTTGATTTGGATTATAAATTACCATAGACCTAGTCTATATCTTATTTTAATATTATATTTTTTATATAATAAATACTTAGTGATAAATTATCCTCGTATTAAAATTGAATTATATTATTATAAGAAATGTTTTGTAGTTGGATTGTTTTTTCTAATAAATGTGCCAGGTTAAAAATTTTTATAAAAAAAGGGTAATTCTTGAAAGGATTTAATAATTTATTGATTAAATTTCTTCCCAAATTTCATCAAAGTTGTATCTATCACTTTCAGTATTACTGATTTCTAAATCAATGTTTCCAATGAATTGATTTAATTTAGTTGAAGTTTCAATTTGATCTAAGTGATCAGAATTTAAGAATTTTTCTTGACTATTTAACATAATTTCCTGATAGTTGAAGTCAGGATAGTAAAGTTGTGTGTATAGTCTGGAATTATTGTTTTGTGTTCCAGGTAATGGAACGATTTGTGCGTATGGTTCAATATTTTCATAAACTAATGTTTTAACTTCTAATTTTTCCTTAATTAGTTTGTATAGATTATAACATGTTAAACTAGGATTTTTTAAATTTATTTCATCAGTATAATAGAATAGTAAACATTCGTTATAACCGTTGAACATTAACGTTCCTTTGACATCAAAATGTGTTTTAAAGAAATTATATACTTTATTACAATCTTCTACAATATCTTTATTACAGCCCAAGTTTATTGATCTACGTATGAACATAAATTTTTGTATTTCTGTCATGGAAATAACTTCTTCCTGGATAATGTCCGTATTTTGTCTAAAACGGAAAAATATACAATTTTTTACAGCATACTTTTCGTATTTGTCTAATTCGGTATTGTCCCAACGAAGAATATTTTCTTCTGTATTATAATCATACAAACTTATGTAGAACTCTTTTTTAGGAAAATCTTTTTCAATGTATTTTCGGATATCGTCTGTATTTCTAATATTGAAATTGATGTAACCTGTGTCAATACTTCCTATGGTAATGAGTCTATTGAAAGATTTTCCGTACAATTTTTCATATAGTTTGTACCAATTTTCATCTATTTGCATAATAGACACTCCTTTCAAGAATATCTAAAAATAAATTTTAGATATAACAACTTTATTTAAATTACTATTTCATAGCTATTTAACTATTATTTTAGTTATAAATAATAATACTTCACTAGTTTTTGTTAAAGTTCCGTTTAGTTTTTATCTACTAAGTTTTAACTTCAACTATAAGGTTATGGGTTTTAAAAAAAGTATTGGTTTTGGAGGTTAAAATTGTTATAATTTGATATTGTCTCTTTTGATTTGAACATTAATGAAATCATCAAGAGCACTTTCAACCAGACCTTCGGATTCTATAACTTTTATTCCCATTCTTTCAACTTCGGCTTTAGCTACAAAACCTATTTTTTCACAAATAACAATATCACAATCTTTTATAGAATCTGCTGATTTTTCCCATTCTTCAGTATCAGGTCTGTGGTCTTTTGAAGAGAAAATAATATTATCATATTCAATATCATGACTAGTTTCATTATAATTATATACAATGAAATATTCACAAACACCAAAATGTTCTAATCGTTTTCCATTCTCTTTAACAGCCACTCCAATTTTCTTCATACAATATCCCCCTAATAATCTATTAATTATTTTTGTCATAACTTGTTATTATTAATTAAGATTGAATACAAATAGAATACTATGAGAAAACAATCTAAAGTTCATGTAGTATATTGTCATCCCAGTAAAAAATCGATAACGAATTCAATTAAGGAAGGATACATTAAAGGTTTAAAAGAAAATAATGTGGAATATACATTATCCGACCTTTACGAAATGAATTTTAATTCTGATATTTCTGAAGAGGAATATCTGAGAGAAAATAACAATAAATCATGTCCTTATGCTAAAGAGGTATTGGAAGAACAAGATAAGATAAACAATGCAGATATATTAACGTTCATTTTTCCAATTTTTTGGATGGATGCTCCTGCTAAGTTGGTGGGTTATTTCTCAAGGGTTTTCACAAAAGGTTTTAAATATGGTCAGAAAAATGGATTTGATGAATCTATGAAGACATTGGATTACACGAATTTTTTAATTAGCGTTGGAAGTAATTATGATGATTTACGTAAAGATTCTAAAATCAAAGCATTAGAGACAATATTTGTAAAGGATAGGATGGCCGGAAAAACATTAAAAACCAGCATGTATTTCTTCTCTGAAACAACATATGAAAAAGAGTTAGAATTTAATAATAGGGAAAGATATTACAAAAAAGCAGAGAAAATCGGAAGAGATACTATTTAGTGAACTCTTCTAATTTATAGTTTGTGACAGGTTGGGTGATGTTAATTACTTCAATTACTTCTTCTACATCAACGATGGTGTTTATGCAGCCATCTTTTAAAAGGTAGACTCCCTGTGGTGTAAATTCTTCTAGGGACATCATTGCAAGGTTTAAATCTATTGGACAAGCTACGCCGATTACTCCTTTAAATGTTCGTTGTTTTAAAACGTTTTTAATGAATGTTGATCCGGGAACAATATAAACATCAATTTCCTTTTTTTCACTGATTTCTTTAAGTGTTCCGATACAACATTTGCCACATTTGACACACTCGAGTCCTGATTCTCCCAGTACTGCCGGACAGTTTGTTGCTCTAAGACAATGTGGTAAGACCATTATGACATCTTTGGCTTGAAGCTGTTGGAATTTCTTTCTATTTATTCTGTTTCTAAGGTCAATACTTATTTGGTCGATTAGTATGTCGTTTAGTTGTAGCCATTTGAATATCTTTTTTAGTGCAGGATATGTTAAATTTAGTGTAAAGAGCAGCAGTCCTGGAAAAACTAATTTTTTATTTTTAATTAAGTATAATCCTAAAATTAGAGTTATACAAATTAGTATGAGTAGAATTATCAATAATATGACTACTAGTTCTCCTATTAATGTGAAAAGATTTAAGTCCATAATATATTACCTTATTTATTTCGATATATATTTTGTTTGAGGTCATATAACTATTTTATAAATTTCCTTATTTTTGGGTAAATCTTTATGAATTAACTTTTTCAATAGAAATCTTTTTATTATTTGGTGTAGATATATAATAAATACTATTCTAATAATTTATATTATTCTTATTTCTTCATGGAGTAATAGATTAAATAGAATTCTTTATTCATTAAAAAATTTTATTAAAGTTTAATATGACTAAAATTGTAATTTATCATTCTAAAGAATGTGATCCCAAAAGATGCACGTCTGTAAAACTACAAAAGCAGAATAAAGTTTTCATTACACATAATATGCGTAAAATACCTTATAATGCTATAGTTTTGGATGCTGAAGCTAGCAAAGCTGTGTCTATTGAAGATAAGGATAAAATTACAAAATATGGATTATCAGCATTGGATTGTTCTTGGAAAAAATTGAAGACATCATCTTTTAATTTTAAATCTAAGAAAAATCATAGGTTACTTCCATTCTTAGTTGCAGCAAATCCTGTCAACTATGGAAAACCATGTATATTATCGACTGCTGAGGCATTAAGTGCTGCTTTGTATATTGTGGGTTATAAAGATGAAGCTCGTGATTTGATGAATTCATTTAAATGGGGTCCACACTTCATAACACTTAATGAAAATTTATTAGAAGCCTATAGTGAGGCAAGTAATAGTGCTGAAATTGTAAAAGTACAAAATGAATTCTTAGGAGGAAATTAGCATGGCAAAATTTGAAGAAGCTGAAAATAGAATGTTCAACATTAAAATTTGTTTAAAATGTAACGCAAGAAACCCAGCTACAGCAAAATCTTGTAGAAAATGTGGTTACACTGGTTTAAGATTCAAAGCAAAAGAACCAAGAGGATAGATTAATTGTACTTTTTAATCAGTACACTTAATTTTTTTCTTTAAATTTTTCATCTCCAAACATATAACTAATTTTTAGATAATTCTTATTAATGTGAAATAGTCATTATAATTAAATACTAATATTTGAAGAAATATTTATCAAGGATAAATTTATTTAATATTTTTTTAGTGAGTAGATAATAATGAACGTTGAGAATTATATTAAGGAAACATTAGAAAATCACAAATTACATTTTACTTTAATAGATCCTGATGAACAATCTCCTGAAGAAGCAGCTCAAATAGCTAAAGAAGCTCAAAGGGCAGGAAGTGATGGAATTCTTGTTGGAGGTTCAATTACTGATCAAGATGATTTAAACCTAACAGTTAAAGCAATCAAAGAAGTTACTGATATACCGGTAGTTCTATTTCCAGGAAATATTAGTGGAGTAAGTAAATATGCTGATGCTATTTTATTTATGAGTCTGTTAAACTCAACTAATCCTTATTGGATTACTGGTGCACAAGCATTATCTGCTCCATCTATTAAAAAAATGGGAATTGAAACAATTCCTATGGGATATTTAATTATAGAACCGGGAGGAACTGTTGGATGGGTTGGTGATGCTAAACCAGTTCCACGTAACAAATCAGACCTTGCACTTGCTTATTCAATGGCTGCTGAATTTTTAGGTATGAGAGTTGTATATTTGGAAGCGGGTTCTGGAGCTGATTCACATATTCCTCTTGATTTTATTATGAAGGTTAAAAAATTGACTGATGTTATTCTAATCGTTGGTGGTGGAATTAGAACAGCAGAGGATGCACGTGAAGTAAGTCAGGCTGGTGCGGATATTGTTATCACAGGTACTGTTGTTGAGGAAACTGCAGACACTTATGATAAAATTAAAGAATTGGCTGATGCAATACATTAAATTTCTCTATTTTTTATTTTTTTGGTTTTATTTTTTTTCATTGTCTTTATTTTTGACTTAAAATTTTTTGATAATAATTTAACATTGTTATACTCTTTATTTTTAATAAAGTATATAATATTGAAGAGATATTATATTAAATAAATTATAAAAAAAAGAAGGAGTTATAAAATGTACTCAAATACTATAGAAGATTATAATGAAATATCTAAAAAATTACAAGTAATGTTTGAATTAGATAAAAGTCCTGTTTCAGTAAAGTTATATGAATACGAAGAGGAAGCAAGTGAGGTATTACCTAAATATGATGGGAAAGAAAGACATTGTGGACTTGTATATGAAACAGCAAAAAATAAAACTCAATGTTATGTAACATACGATGAATTGGCATGTCCTAATGGAGCTATTGCATTAGGTTTACTTGATGCTAAATTAATAAAGGGAGTACCTAAAGTAGATCCTATAATGAAG
>CADBRM010000139.1 GCA_902797085.1 uncultured Methanobacteriaceae archaeon | reverse complement strand
TTTATATTTGAATGTGAATATTCCGTCGGTGTTGGTTTGTGTTTTGAGTTTTTCATTGTTGATGCTTACGTTTAATGGTGTGTATCTCAATTTTCTACCTGTAAGATCCTGGTATGTTCCTGATATGGTGCTTTCCTCTGTGTATCTGGTGTCATTAATATAGTTTATATCAATTTTTGTGGGAATAAGTGTATTTGAAGTTTTATCAGTTTTGGTGTCAATATTCTTAACTGGTGTTGTGTATGTATCCGTTGTAATTTCGTTTGTTAAAAAATTATTAGTATCAGTAGTGTTATCATGAACTTCCGAAGCACTAGAAACTCCTATCATGAAAAGCAATACTGTGAATACTAATAAGAATTTAATAATTTTTTTCAATTATATCATTCCTAAAAATTTTTTATTTTTAATATTTTTTTAAAATACTTTGGTATTTTATTAGTTAATAAGTATATTTTTATTACAATAAATTGATAAAAGTATCTATTTTAAATAAAAAAATTAGTTCATATTCTATATATTTTTTATAACTCTGTTAATAATATTTAAAATTAAATTCTGTGAAATGTGGAACTTAAATGAGTTTTGTGAAGCTATAATATTTTATTAATTGGCCATACGGGATTATTTTCTATTAATAAAAAAACCTTTCTAAAAAAATGTAAAAAAAGTAAAACATATTTTATGGCACTGAAAATCATATTGAATGGGGGACTGATTTTATTGTACCTCATTTATGGAAAACGTATATATATATTATTAAACACACTATTGATTGATGTTAATTATTATTTTATTAAAAAACGTTGATTAATGTTAATTTTTTTATTATTATGACTGAGAAAACATTATTATTAATAAAATATTAAAAAAAATTAATTTTTGTTTAATTTTTTTATTTTAGTATAATAAATATATTTTAAAGTAAATAGTAGGTGAGTATATATGAAGGGTGTTATTTTATCAGGGGGTCACGGAACAAGGTTAAGACCTTTGACTCATACTGGACCTAAACAATTAATTCCTATTGCTAATAAGCCTGTGATTGATTATGCAATTGAAGATTTACGGAATGTTGGAATTACAGAGATTGGAATTATTCTGGGAACTAATATGCCAAATAAAATAAAGGATGCTTTAGGTGATGGTTCAAAGTACGGTGTTAATATTACTTATATTATGCAAGGTGAACCTAAAGGTTTAGCACATGCAGCAAAAACAGCTAAGGATTTTGTTGATGGCGATTCTTTTGTAATGTATCTGGGAGATAATATTTTAAAATCAAGCATTAAAGATTTCGTTAGTGAATTTGACGATTCGGATTTCTCTTCAAGATTATTATTACAAGAGGTGGCTGATCCTAGGCAATTTGGTGTTGCAGAATTAAATGATGAAGGTAAAATTATTAATTTAGTGGAAAAACCTGAACATCCAAAGAGTAATCTTGCATTGGTTGGAATTTACTTGTTTAAAAACAATATTTTTGAGGCAATCGATAAGATTAAACCTTCCTGGAGAAATGAACTAGAAATTACCGATGCTATACAACAGTTGATAGATGATGGATATGATGTGGATTCATTTGTAGTTGAAGGTTGGTGGAAAGACACAGGAAAACCTGAAGATGTTCTTGACGCTAATCAATTAATACTTGAAACATTGAAAACTGATATACAGGGTATAGTTGAAGATGATGTGAAAATTAAGGGTCGGGTAGTAATCGGTGAAGGAACTGTCATTAAATCAGGTTCAGTTATCAAAGGCCCTACCATCATTGGAAAGAATTGTGAAATAAAAGGTTATGTAGGACCGTACACTTCAATTGGGGATAATACAAAAATTATAGAATCAGAAATAGATTCATCAATAGTTATAGGAGATTCAGTAATTCAATCAAATAAGAGAATAACTGAAAGTCTAATAGGACAAAACTCAAAAATAATAACTGACAAAAAAACATATCCTAAAGGAAGAAGTTTTGTTATAGGTGAAAATACAATAATAACATTATAAGGGGGAATCTTTTTGAAAATTATGATTACTGGTGGGGCTGGTTTTATTGGCTCTAATTTTGTTCATTATGTTGCTAATAAATATGATGATTATGAGAT
>CADBRM010000138.1 GCA_902797085.1 uncultured Methanobacteriaceae archaeon | reverse complement strand
TTATGTTCGGTAGTGTTT
Organism: uncultured Methanobacteriaceae archaeon; assembly: GCA_902797085.1. Classification (GTDB taxonomy): domain Archaea; phylum Methanobacteriota; class Methanobacteria; order Methanobacteriales; family Methanobacteriaceae; genus Methanosphaera. The sequence goes on along the minus strand of CADBRM010000138.1, from coordinate 2,106 downwards.
ATTGTAGAATTGACCTTATCATCACTATCTCTTGTATCATTAGTGGTTTCATCAGAATTGTTATGTTCATCGGAAACAATAATGTTCAAACTAGTTTTTGAAGGATTTAAAGTATCATTTCCATCATACTTCAATTCAATATCATTGGACCCTTCATTTAATTCTATTTCAATTGTTCCATCACTTTTAGTATATTTGCTATCCTCTTTGTGGTTAATGTCTATTTTAATTTCCGCTTGTTCTATTGGTTTGTTGGCTGAATCTGTAAGTTTAGCTGTCACTACATGATTAACCTCATCATATTGTGTATCTATTTTTGTATCTGTTTTCTTCTGTTCAATGTTGACACTTTTTTCACAAGGGTTATATTGATCACTGCCATCATAGACAAACTTAACTTCCTTACCACCCATACCGGAAACATCCAACTTCAACTGACCGTTACCATCAGTTTTTTGTTGTGTTTCATTATTATTCACAATAACTTTAATAGATGCATCCCCTATAACATCATCTGTTGCTGTTTTGAGCGTAAGAGTTAGGGTGTTGTCAACAACACGCGTATCCATTTTTGTATCTGTTTTCTCCTGTTCAATTTTCACCGTTTTTTCACAGGGGCCATACTGGTCATTGCCATCATATACCAATTTAACCTCTTGATTTGCCATACCTGAAACATCCAACTTAATTTGTCCATTAGAATCTGTTTGCTGTTGGGTTTGACCGTTATTGGTGATAACTTTAATAGATGCATCCTTAATGACATTACCACTGAATGATTTAAGTGTTGCGGTAAGGGTATTGTTTGCTACTTCTGCATCAATCCTACTTTCTTCCTTGGTGATTTCAATATATGCAGTAGTTTCTGACGGACAATATTCATCATTTCCTTCATACATGATGTTTACCTGAGTATCTTGCGCAATTTCAGGAAATACAATATTCACATTACCATTATTCACCTGTCCTGAATATTTAATATCGTTTACATATCCACTGGCCGTTCCGCTCTGTACAGGATTATTATTTTCATCATAAACATAAGCATTTACATATGCCTTTTCTCCAATTTTTGCTCCTATTGATGATATTCTTATTGTTGTATTTAATCTAGTATCCCTAGAGTCTTCGATTGGTACTGGCTGAGTATCTTGTATAGGACCATTATCCTGATTCAACAATCCAGAAACATCCAGATCAGGCGGTATTATTGCAGACAATACTAACATCAGTACTGCCACAATAGCTATTGCTATGATAAATTTCTCTGTTCCACTAAATTTACCACTATCTGCCGATGAACTGGTGGCAGAATCTTTATATTTTCGTATAGCACTATTATATGAATTATCTAGTGGATTTCCACATTTTACGCAACGTTCACGACCCGTCTTATTGTAGTATCCACACTTGTCACACTTCATATCTTTTTACCTCATCATGATTTGTGTACTATTAATATTAAAATTTATTATGTCTATATTTATTTTCCTATTATTTAAATTATCCATAATTTCAATGAATGATAACTTTATTCTTAATAAAATTCTTTCGGATTTTCAATTAATTTATTTTAATTAGTATATTAAGGAGGATTAATTAATGATTTAAACGGGATTTTAATAGTTTTTTTATAAAATAAGAAAAATTATATGAAAAAATAGAAAAAAAGAAGAGATACAATACTCATTACAGTTTTCAAGTTCATTGTTTGACTGAAATGAGTTATAATAAACTTTTATTGTTTTGAACCAGATCATGTACTTTTAGCTATTACTGTGAATGTTCTTGTTGCATTGGCGGGTTTATATTTGGCGCTTCCTGTGGTACCTCCCCAGGATACAGTTATATTGTTGATTCCTGTTAGAGTTGCAGTTAGATGGTATGTATATGTTCCTGTCATGTCAGTGGTTGTATAGTAGTACTTGTTGTTAACTTTTATTGCTATGCGACTTCCTGTCAGAGGTTTACCGTTTATATCAGTAAACTTTCCAGTTATAGTATAATTGGTATTGTACGATACGTTATTTATTGGATCAATTGATATTTTAGTTGATTTTGCTTCTACATTAAATGTTGTGGTTGCATTAGACGGCCTATACTTAC
>CADBRM010000137.1 GCA_902797085.1 uncultured Methanobacteriaceae archaeon | reverse complement strand
TGCGGGGGTGGTCGAGCGGTCAAAGGCGCTAGGTTGAGGGCCTAGTGAGGTAGTCTCTTCGCGGGTTCGATTCCCGTCTCCCGCATTCAAATTAATCAAATTTAACTTGTTTTTATTGTTACTTTTAATTGAGATCCATTTTTCAAGTCATTAACTAATTCTTTGTTCAAATCCCTTGCAGCTTTATCACAATTTATCATCAAAGTTCTGCTGCATGTAAAATCACTTTTTCGGCAAACCATATCTGAAGGATGATCCAAAGCTAATTTTGAAGAACCACATCCTATGATTTTATCCTGACTGTTCTCCGTTTCCAGTATCAGTTCTATTTTTGAATTATCTGTTTGAATATGTTCCCTTATGTTATCCGGCAAATCATTTAATGTGACATTAGAATTTACACCAACAATACAATCGCCTTTAACCGTTAACGATTTGTCAGTTGTAATTTCAAATGTAGATTTATGTTTAGATGTAACATTTTCATGACCCGATGCTATGAATGTGTATTGCATATTTTTTCACCTATAATTAGATATTGAGAAATAAATATATAAAAAAATAGTGTGATTTTATGGATTCAATAGATATTGATAAAGGCAATTATTGTTTAGTAATCAAAATGGAAGAGGATAGCAATATAAAAATTGGTGCTAAAGGCAGTATTTTTTTTAGTAAAGGCTACTATGTTTATGTTGGTTCTGCTTTAAACATATTGTCCAAACGTATAGAAAGACATATTTCAAAAAAGAAGAAAAAACATTGGCATGTTGACTATCTATTATTAAATAAAAATGCAGATTTGAAAGAAGTCATATACACATACTGTACTGAAAAAATAGAATGTCAAATATCCGATAAAATAAACAAAAAAAGCGATGCTAATATTGAACATTTCGGATGTTCCGACTGTAATTGTGAATCACATTTATATTATTTTAAGGATTATGAAAAAGCTATAAAAAGCAGCATTGACTCCTATAAAAAAATAGGATATAAACCATATAAATGGTTTAATTAGACATATTTATGGAAAAAGCTTTCGAACTCTTCAGTAGTCATTGGTGTTGGAGTTGAAAATGTGTTGTTATCAACAATTGTGCTGACAAGTTCCCTATAAATATCTGCTTGTTCAGATTCAGGAAACATTTCAAGTACTGTACAGGCCTGATATTCACTTTGTTGTACCAATTCACTGCGTGGAATTACACTAATTACTCTGCTAGAAATCAGGGAAGCAAACTCATTAACTATTTCTATTTCATCCTTAACATTTCTACAGTTGCAAATGATTCCACCCAACTTTCCATTTAGTTTACGAATACCTTTAGAAATATTATTTGCAGCATATAATGACATGTATTCTCCACTGGTAACAATGTATACTTCATCAGCGTATTCTTCACGTAACGGTACACTAAATCCACCACATACAACATCCCCCAGTACATCATATATTACCAGTTCAGGATTATTCTGGAAGGCAGATAATTTGTCCAACAGTTTCATTGCAACAATAACTCCCCTACCGGCACATCCAACACCCGGTTCAGGCCCACCTGCCTCTACACACAACGTATTATTATATCCATCATACATCACATCTTCCAATACGGGAGACTTGTTTTCTCTCATAGTATCCAAGATAGTAGGTATTCTTTTACCAACTAATGTCCTGGTTGTATCGGCTTTTGGATCACAACCTATAACAAAAGTATCATTATCATAAGCTGCAGCCATATTTGATACTGTTGTAGATTTTCCTATCCCGCCTTTACCGTATATTGCTATTTTTTTAACCATAAATATCACTCCTCATCCAATAACACTTTCTTATATACATGATCATTTTCACGAACTACATTCTCCAACTTTATTCCTACCGAATCATTTACTACTTTTTCAACACTTTTACCATCAATCTGCATTGATGAGACCTTTTCTGTAACACTACCCGTTTTATTTCCCTGAATGATAATAGTATCGTTGACTTCCAACATATCCCATAACTTTATTTCTGCAACATTAATCTTTTTATAATAATTAGTTACCTGACCTATATCGACTTTTTTGTAAGTTGCCTGATTATCATAACTAGTATCCTTAGGCGTTCTGAAATAAAATCCCGTGTCAAAACCTCGATTGAATACGGACTTTAATTCATTCTTCCATTTTGGCAACAGTTCAGCAGATAATTCATCCCATTGATTGTTTTCATATAATCTAATTGCATCCGAATAGCATTTAGTAACCGTCGAAACATAATCCGGTGCTCTAGCACGTCCCTCTAACTTAAATGCATCAATGCCTGCATCAATTAATTCAGGAATATGCTCTATCATACACATATCCCTAGGACTTAACAGTCTGGATTTTTCAATATCATTACATTCAGGTTGTGACAATACTAACGCCTTACCTTCAGTAGATGAAATTTTCCATTCCTGCCTACATGGTTGTAAACATTCCCCACAATTAGCATTCCTATCATAGAAATAGGAACTTAAAAAACACCTGCCGGATATGGCTACACACATTGCTCCATGAACAAAAGTTTCAATTTCTATAGGGGAATTCTTTTTAATACGTTTTATATCCTCTAAAGACAATTCCCTTGACAGTACTGCCCTTGTTACGCCCAATTCTTTATAGAGCTTTAATGCTTCAGTATTTGTAATGTTTGCTTGAACACTCAAATGCAGTGGAATTGAATGTTTATTTGCAACATTAATCATTCCCATATCTGATATGATTAAAGCATCAACATCATATTCTTCCAATTTAACTAATTGTTTCTTGTATTTTTCTATTTGATTATCTGAGACAATCGTATTAGTGCAAACATACAATTTTTTTCCGTTATCATGACATTGTTCTGATATATCTTTAATATCTTCTATTTCTATGTTTGCAACATTTGCTCTCATATTATAATCAGTTATTCCGACATAAACGGAATCTGCATTATTATTTATAGCAGCACTTACTGAACGTTTATCTCTTGCAGGAGCTAATAATTCAACCATGTAAATCACTAAAAATTTAAAAAAAGAGAATCTGAAGAGTTATTCTTCATCATCATATAATTCTGGAGGTATAATTGTAGGGTATTTTTCGGTTATGCATCCTAAACATAAATCTTCTCTTGGTGTTCCTATAGATTCAACCAATCCCTCTATACTAATATAACCTACTGAATCTACACCAATCATGTCCCTGATTTCCTCATTGCTTTTTCCAACAGCCAACAATTCCTCTTTAGTAGCCATTGCAATTCCATAGTAACATGGAGCAATGATTTCCGGACAACCTATGAGCAAATGAACCTCTTTTGCACCGGCATCCCTAAGCATTTTAATAATGGTTCGTGATGTTGTTCCCCTTACAACACTGTCATCTATAACCACTACCCTTTTATCTTTGAGTACTGATTCCACCGTATTCATTTTAAGCTTTACGGCAATATCCCTATCTTTTTGAGTAGGCATAATGAATGTTCTTCCAACATACCTATTTTTTATTAAACCTTCTGCATAAGGTATTCCTGATTCCCTGGCATAGGCCAAAGTAGCAGGTATTGAAGAATCAGGCACTGCAATTACAACATCTGCATCTATAGGATATTCCTGTGCTAGTCTTTTTCCAATGTTTAAACGCACTTCATAAACACTTTTATCGAAGATTATGCTGTCCGGTCTGGCAAAGTATAGATATTCAAACATACAATTAGCGGTATGGTCCGGTGTAGGCATCTTATGACTGGTTTCAACACCATCTTTAATTTCTAAAATTTCTCCAGGTTCTATTGTTCGATCGTATTCAATATCCAATGAATCAAATGCAACAGTTTCAGAAGCTATAACCACGAACTCCTCGTTTCTTCCCAATGATAGTGGTTTCATACCCAATGGATCACGTACTGCATATAATACGCCATTGATAACCATAACCAAGGAGTAGGATCCAATAAGTTTTTGACAGGTGTTCTGTATAGCAGTTATTGCATCCTTTGTTTTATTATATTCATCTATAATCATATGACAAATTACTTCTGAATCTGTTGTAGATCTAAATTCAAAACCAGATTCCAATAATTCATCCCGTAATAATTTTGAGTTAACAAAATCCCCGTTGTGAGCAAAAGCAATAATTATATTATCTTCATGTTCCACGAATGGCTGAGAATTTTCTACCAGAGATTCACCAGTTGTGGAATATCTTACATGTCCTATACCCACATTTCCATTTAAAATATCCAGCAAATCATTATCAAACACATCAGATACAAGTCCCATACCCACATGCGTATTTATCCGTCCTTCTTTTAAAACACTTATACCAGCAGACTCCTGTCCTCTATGCTGTAAAGTATATAATCCAGAATATATCCATGAAGCAACATCTACTGATTCTTCATAGGAATATATGCCTACAATTCCACATTTTTCTTGCAAATAGTCTTGCACGTTTTTCTCCCCATCAAATACGTTGATAAAATAGAAGTTGAAATTAAAAATATATTTATAAAGTATAATATAAGATTTAATTTTTAGAATACTTATATTTTCTTAAAAAATTTTTCATTGATGAAAACATTAAAAATAAAAAATGAAGGTGAAAAAAGGTCAAAGAACCTTATAAGATATTTTTACCAACTTCAACAGCCTGTGATAATTGGTCTTCCTTATCATTAATTGCTCCAGGAATGTTGTTATCTGTTAATACAACCAAATCTTGTAATTCAAATCCTAAGAATTTAAATGCACCGAATTGTACTTCTAATGTTGATTTGAACGCTTCAGGATCAGGCGTTCCCTGGGTAATTATAAATGATACTTTTTTAGTTCCATATGTTTCTGCAAATGGGAACTGGAAGTATGAATATAACCGGTCAATGATTAATTTCATCTGTGCATTTACATCAAAGAAGTATATAGGGATAGCGAAGATGATTCCATCTGCTTCTTCAATTGCTTTGTAAATTTGTGTCATGTCATCATCAATTGCACATTTACCTTCATGAGCTTTACAATAGTTGTCTCCTTGACATGCACTGATGTTGAGTTTGTTTGAGTTAATTAATTCTACTTCAGCACCTTCTGATTTTGCAGTGTCTAATGCTTTTTCTAATGCTATTTTTGCATTACTTGCTTCTCTTGGACTAGTATTTATTCCTAAAATTTTCATATAAACCACTCCTGTTAATCCTTTTGTAAGACATATATATTTAACTATTGTTATATTTTTATATATATATAACTCAATCCTAAGGGAGACAATTGAAAAATATGCCATAAACACCCCCATAACAATACAAAAAGAAAATAAAAAAAGAATTATAATATAAAAGATACATAAAAATATTCCATACAAGTATAAAAAGAATATATAAACCATACAAAAATAAACTGAACCTGCCCGTTAAGTTATTAATTAAAATAAATCAGATAAAGAATAAAATAATTAATGAGGATTAACAAAATAATAACATAAAGTACTGGAGTTAGAAAAACGTGAAATTAAATTATGAATGCGCATCCTGTATGTTAAGACAATCCAGGGAAGCAATAGAACATGCAACGAATGATAATGAAAAAAGAATGGATGTAACATTAAAAGTATTAGAATATATGAACAATAACTTCAAAAGGAATAAACAGTCAAATAAAACAGGAACAGATTTACACCACCTGATTATGAAAGAGGTAGGAAATGACGATCCATATAAAGAACTTAGGGAAGAAGGAAATGAAATAGCTAAAAAATTAATTCCAATGGTAGAAAAACTCATTGAGGATGATGAAAGTTTAGAAAACTATGCAAAAATAGCTGTTGCAGGAAATGTAATTGATTTTGGTGCTTTAGAAGAAGATACAAATATGGAAGAACTAATAAAAAAACAAATAAAAAAGGAACCCGTTATTAACGATATAAATAAATTGGACAAAGCACTTCAAGAAGCCAGCAATGTTCTGTACCTAACTGACAATGGTGGAGAAATAGTATTCGATAAGTTTTTAATTAAAAAAATTAAGAAAGATTATGATGTTAACATTACCATAGCATTAAAAGAAAAACCTATATTAAATGATGCCATTGTATCTGATGCTTATGAATTAGAATTAGACAAATATGCTAAAATCATGAGCACAGGAGCTAATTCTGTAGGTGTAGTTAAAGATTATGTTTCAGATGAATTAAAAGAATTAATGGACAATGTTGATTTAATAATCAGCAAGGGAATGGGAAATTACGAAGGATTAACAGAAATGAAAATAAAAACTCCGGTATACTTCCTACTAACAACCAAATGTAATGTAATTTCACGTGAAATAGGAGTACCATTAGCCAGTCCTGTAATGGTTAAGAGGAATCTTAATTGAAATGTTTTTTGAATGCTGAAACATAGTGTGAAATAATTGTTGGATATGTATTATATAGTCCAATCATGTTTCTACTTCTAATTTTATTTTCATTATTCTCTGCAAATACTAAAAACATTTCCTTTTCATCACGTAGAATCAATTGTGCCGCAGGTAAATTCATATACTTTATATCAGTAGGTATATCCGATAGTTCTTCTTTTAAACTGATTTTTCTATTGTTAAATGTAAATTCGGGTACAGCCAATATTTTAACTGAAACACCTTTTTTTAACAGGAAAATAATCTGTTGCTTTAACAAACGTATTTCTGATGGAATAATAAAACCAATCCTTAAACAAACAACATTCTCCGCTCTTTTCAGTAGGGTATATTGCTGCTGTAAAATCTTATCATAATCCTCAATTGAACTGATTGGTGTATGAATACTCGGAAGTTTACTTTCATACAGCTTAGTGATATTATCTTCCAATGATGTAATGTCCTCCAAAAATTGTTCCCTATATTTGTATATTGTTTCTTCCGGAGGTATCATTGTATATTGTATGGGACGTCCCATTTTAACATTAATCATACCTTTTTCATATAAATTTTCCAGCACAGCATAAATCTTAGATCGTGGAACATTAGAATGTTTACTAATTTCATCAGCCTTGGCCGATACCAGTGATGCCAAAGAAATATAAACCTTTGATTCATATTCAGTAAATCCCATTTGTTTTAAAATCCTAACCATATCTTCCATCATTTTCACCATAAATATTAGTTACTTTTAATAATATATAATACTTTTCCATTTTCACTCACATAGTGACATATTTTTATATAGTCATGAGTACTAAGAATTATTAATAAAAAATAGGTGATTATTAATGAATGATAAAATGTTTTGTTATCAATGCTCACAGGCTATGAATGCTGAAGGATGTACAATCTCAGGAATTTGCGGTAAAAATGAAACCTTAGCAAGATTACAGGATAACCTCATCTTTGCATTAAAAGGAATTGCTGCTTACGCATACCAGATGAGAGAATTTGGAGAAACAGATGAAGAAATTAATGCATTTTTAGAAAAAGGATTATATTCAACTTTAACAAATGTAAACTTTGATATACAAAGTTTTGTTGATATGGCACTCGAAGCAGGACAAATAAACATTAAAGCTATGGCAGGCCTTAAAAAAGCTCATATCGACAACTATGGAGAACCGGTACCAGTAGAAGTTGAAAAAGGTGCAAGTAAAGGTCATGGAATCTTAGTAACCGGTCACGATTTAAAAGTATTAGAAGAATTATTAAAACAAACAGAAGGGAAAGGAATAAACATTTACACACACAGCGAAATGCTAATTGCTCACGGATACCCTGAACTTAAAAAATACGAACATTTAAAAGGACAATTAGGCGGACCCTGGTTTGATCAAAAAGATATCTTTGCAAAATACAACATACCTATCCTAGTAACAACAAACTGCGGATTAATCCCAACAGACGCTTATGCTGACAGAATTTACACATCAGGTATTGAACAGCTACCTGGTGCTCCACACATAGAAAACTATGATTTCTCAGAAATTATTGCTAAAGCATTGGAATTACCTGAACTTGAAGAAGAAGAAAAAACCACATACACTACAGGATTCGGTAAATCAACAGTACTTTCATTAGCAGATACCATTAAGGAAGCAGTTTTAGGTGGAAAAATTAAACAATTCTTCGTAATGGGTGGATGTGACGTTCCATATAAAGATGAAATGGATTACTACACAGAATTTGCAAAACAGTTACCGGAAGATACTGTAATCCTATGTGTAGGTTGCGGAAAATACAGATTCAATCATCTGGACCTAGGAGATATCGATGGAATACCAAGATTAATCGATTTAGGTCAATGTAACGATGCAATTGTAGGTGCAGAAATTTTAACCGCACTAACCGAATTATTCGATATGGGCTTAAATGACTTACCAGTAACCTTTGTATTAAGTTGGATGGAACAAAAAGCAGTTTCAATTCTTTGGAGCTTATTATCATTAGGACTTACAAATATACACATAGGCCCTATCCTTCCTGCATGGGTAGATGAAACAATATTAACAGTTCTAGTAGAAAACTTTGACTTGAAATTAATTTCTACACCAGAAGAAGATATAAAAGCAATATTAGGATAAGAATATCCTAATAATACTATTTTTTTAATCCTTTGGACTTGTTGTTGTATTTAAAATATCTGAAAATTCAAGATCAGCTTCCCATTTCTTTTTACATTCACAGGAAAATGTCTCCAATTCTTCCGGAATTTCCTGTTCCAAATTGGATTTAATAATTAAACTCTTAAGTTTTGCATTACATTTCTTACAGTTAAACGGTCCTCTTCTAGTTCCAAAACCGGCAGTATCCATTATCATTGGAATGTCAACATTCTTTCTAACTTCTTTAATGATTTCAATTACACTCCATATCCATGGAGGATTATATGAACCTCTTTTCCATAAGTAATCCATCATTGTACCACCATGAACTGTTGCAGGACAATAGGCCAATCTTCTTACACCTAACTCCCTAGCATATTTTGCAGAATCTATTGATTCCTGAATGGCCTGTTTTTCTGAAATTAATATAGGTTTTACTAGTAGGTATGCCTTTGCTCTTATATCATATTCATCAATAGAATTAATTATTGATACACATTTTTCAAATGATTTATTTGTTATACCCTTGTTGATTTTGTTTAGACGAGTATCTTCATTTGAAGTCTCAAGACCTATACCAATCTCAAAAATTTTATTAGGGATTAAGTTACCCAACCGTTTTAATGATTCTTCATCAATGTATTCGGGTTTTGATTCTACAATCACTTCTTTAATTTGGTCATATTTGTTAAATTCATTGAAGATATATTCTTGAACTTTTTCCGGAATTTCGTTTTTATTTAGAAAACTACCTGATACAAATAACTTTATTGCAACATTTTCATGAGAAGAAATATCCGTCTTATCCAATTGTTTTTTCCACTCATTATCAAATATTTCAATCAAGTTCTCTTCAGAAATATCAGTCAACGGAGAATCTGCTATGTAACTACACATAGTACAGCCCCCACTTTTAGTAGCCCATTCACAACCGCTAGTGGGTAAAACTATAAATATTGTATAGCCTACAGAATCATACAACCTATCTTCATTAGCCCAGCTAGCAGCATATGCCTGTAACGGTTTTTTATCTTTTTTTCTGTCCCTTTTATTAATAATATTTTCAATAGAATTCTCTCTTATTTGTCTATTAATTTCTTGAACTTTCATACAACAACAACCTTAATCGAATGAATTTATAACATCTTCCAATAATCTCAATGATTTTATTCTATCCTTACCAATAGGAGAACCTACAACAAATTCATTAACTCCCAATTGTTCTAATTCTTCAACTTTATTCTGAATATCATTAGGTGTTCCACAAACACTAAATGCATTAATCATATCCCTATCAATCAAACTGCCTGCAGTCTTAAAATCATATTTAGAAAGTGCATCTTTAACAGATTTTGCAACATCTTTAGATATGTTATGACGTTCCAACACAACATCCGGAGCTCCAGCCATTATGAAAGCTACAACAATTTTTGATTGATTATATGCTGCTTCAATATCTTCATCAATACTACAAGCAGTATAAGCTGCATAAACAAAATCATCCTTAGCAGATGTTGATTTTTTTATTCCTTCATTGATTAAAGGAATTGCAATTTCAAAATCTTTAGGATTAGATGCGTTGATTAAACAACCATCAGCAACTTCACCAGAACCTTTTAACATCATTGGCCCCTGAGCTGCCATATAAATCGGAATTTCATTTTCAATAGCTTTCGTTCCACTGAGAAATGCACCTTGATCTAATTTTTCACCATTCAATAAGGACCGAACTGTCCCAATAGCATCTTTAACCGTCTTAACAGGTTTATTCCATGATAAATTTAATGTTTCCATGGTAGCCTTATCACCAGGTCCTATACCAACAATCGCACGCCCTTCAGAAATTTCATTTAATGTTGCTGTAGCGGCAGCAATTGTAACAGGATTTCTTACATATGGATTTGATACACCAGACCCCATTTTGATTGTTGAAGTTTCTCTACTGGATACTGCCAATACTTCAAAAACATCCCTATTATTATAATGGTCCGTTATCCAAACATTTTCAAAACCTATTTCCTCGGCTATTTTAATTATTTCTATAATATCCCCAATAGGTTCATTAGGAAGTAATTCTAAACTAAATTTCAATATTATCACCCCATAGTAGTTACATACTCATGGTTAATTATTTTCCCTAATAACAATTTTCCATAATAATTAATTCTATGTTTAAAGTAATTTCTATACTTATTGATTTAAGGTGCAATAAGTGGAAAAAAAGTAATATAATAATAAAATAATTAATTGAAAAAAAAATAAAAACTTGGAAAAAACTCCAAGATACTAAAAGGATATTGAAATGTACCTGTTAACTGCTGTACTTGAATACCAGTTAACAATGTTTCCAAATGAATTATAATTTGATGTTGTATCACAACTATACCATTTACCATTTACATAAGCTTCTACCCAAACGTGTCCCACAACAAGACCACTTCTGAAAGTACAAGTTGCATGGCAATATCTTGCAGGTATTTTAGCTGTACGATACATACCTAACAACAAATGAGCT
>CADBRM010000136.1 GCA_902797085.1 uncultured Methanobacteriaceae archaeon | reverse complement strand
ACAATACCTGATGCCACATACAAAGACACCATAACAATCACAGGAACATTCAAAACAGCAACCGGCACAGCACTCAAAAACAGCCAAATAAACATATACATAAACGGAGTAAAACACACCGCAATAACAGATGACAATGGAATATACACATACACAATCAAAGCAACAATAATAGGCACAAACAACATCACAGCAGAATATGCTGGAAACGCAAAATACAACACATATACAACAGACACTATAACATTCAACATAGCTAAAAAAGACACGATTATAACAATGGACACAGTTACAGTAGACAACGGTCTATTAACAGTCACAGGTAAATTCACAGACAACGATGGTACAGCACTCAAAAACAGTAACGTAATAGTATATGTAAATGGAGCACATCATACAGTAAAAACAGATGACACAGGAGCATATACATACACAAGCAAAGTAACAGATACAGTGACAGTGAATGTATCCTATTTGGGAAACCTAAGATACAATGCATACACCAGTCCATCAATAACCATGACAACAGCATAAAAAAACACTAACATATACACTTAATACAAAAAAGTTAAAAAAATAAGGTTTTATTACTATCCAACCTTATTTTAACTTTTTAACCCAAAAAAAATATCCTCCCATAATCAAAAAACTCTTTTATTAATAACCACACTAAACCAATTATTTAAGAATTACTTTCCCAATTACATGAAGAGACCTATTAAACAATACAATATTTCGTACAATCCTTCAAATTGTCACAATATTAATAATAGTAGTGGTTTCAGGTGATTTCTGAAAAATCATCGGTCCATAAAAGACATGATGTTAAAAAAAAGGATTTGAAGGAGATTATAACTTAAATGTTCCATCAATTATGGCTTCTTTAAGTTCTTGTGCTATTTTTAGTGCACGTTTTTTATCTGATTGACGACAAGTTACTGGTATCTTTCTTGTTTTTCCTTCAGATTCAATAGATATCGTTCCCATGTTAATGCTAGGTATTCCTCTTGGACATACCATTGAACAGTTTCCACAGCCAAAACACAAATCCATATCAATAGTTTTATCCTTGCCATATGCATTTGTTGGACAGTATAATTCCGGCAAACATGGGATACAATTAAAACACATGTCCGGTTCGATAGTAGGCCTTAAATCCACGTTTTCCCAAACAGTATAATCCACAGTATCAATTGGCAAGTGTCTTCCATGTATATCACATACAGGCAATTCTATATCCTTATTCGTTACTTTTAAATTGTTTAAAATATCTTCATTCAAAACTGGAATAGGAATAGCTATTGAATCAAATATTTCAGGACCCATACCTGTTTTAAAACCACCAACATAATACGAATTCATTTCCTTAATATTTGCTGTGAGCAATAAGTTAGGTTTTTCAGGAGTGCTTCTTGTTCCATTGTCAATAATTGTTCCCTCTGCACCGTTTACTAAAACCCTTGTTCCCTCATTAATTACTTCCTGATTTGGATCATTGGCTAGCGGATTAATTTCACCACAACCACTGAATGTAAATGAATTGTATGGTCCTTCCATAGGTATAGCATCGAATATGGATTTTTGAGAACCTTTTTGTGGATTTGTGAAAGAATTGTAATTTTTGAATGCCATCCTTGTACCAATTAATCTGGCAGTAGGCATATCATCCAATGTTACCTTGTTGGTAAATTCATTATCTTCAATGTCAATTACCTTAACATCAACCTCTTTTCCATCAATTAAGTCTTTTAATAAAAATCCTCCACCATAACCATCAATGCTTTTACTATGGTTTGTACCATATAAGAATACGTCAACCGTACCCAATAATTCATTAGGACATGGTCCTGGATATGCAGGAATACCATTAATATATACTTCCTTAGCCTTATTAAATGCTCCCGGTTGTGCAACCGGAATATGGAATAATGCAGTAGTACCACTCATAACACCACTAGTACCACAAGTTACAACATCAACATCATCCAATGTTACTTCTTCCCCATCCCTTAGTTTAGTTTTAAGTTCTTCTGCAGTTAATACTATTGCATCCCCCGAATCCAATTTTTCCCTAATTTCTTCAATCGTTTTTGCCATATGTGTCCTTCCTTCTTAAATTATTGTTATATAAAAGAGTCAGAAATCCATTATCAAACTCTTTAATTATTATGTTAAAATATTTATTTAAAAGAATAACTTTCTAAGTAATAATATATATTTTCTTATTAAAAATCTTTTAAAAAAATAATATCCTTGGACGGGTATAGGCATATTCAATTTAGATTAAAGAGCTCTTAACAAAAGATTTAAGAATTTATATTTTCATAAGTTTAAATAAGCATAATTCGAACAGGTCGTAGCATGAAGAGATACATTGAAAAATTAATTACATTAATTAATTATGAAAGGGAAGAAGAAATCAGCACAATGATTAATGAAATCAAGAAGATGACTGGTCATGAAAGAGAATCTATTGGCAGAGCAATTAATGGAGTTAAGGGAAAAAAATTAGGTAAAGAATTAGGTTATACCATAGTACAATACGGACGTTCAAAAAGGATTAACACCGAAATTAATGTAGGAGACATGGTTCTTGTCAGTACAGACAATCCTCTTAAAAGTCAGTTAACAGGTTCTGTTACAGAAAAGGGTACTAAATATATCAAAGTAGCCTTTGAGAAGAAGGTTCCACGATGGGCTTTGAAGAAGGTTAGACTTGATTTATATGTTAACGACATTACATTTAAACGAATGGAGGATAATTTAAATAATCTATCAATAAAGGGTAGAAATACACTGGAATACCATTTGAATATAAAAAACCCTAATAAAAACAATAATCCAGTTTACATAAACTTTATTGACGAAACTTTAAATGACTCCCAAAAAAATGCTGTAGCCAATAGTTTGTCTTCAAATGATTTTTTCCTAATTCATGGCCCCTTTGGTACTGGAAAAACCAGAACATTAGTTGAATTAATATATCAGGAGGTTAGACAGAACCATAAAGTTTTAGCTACTGCCGAAAGCAATACTGCAGTCGATAACCTTCTTGAAAGAGTTGCATTGAATCCAAACATTAATGTTACGCGGTTGGGACACCCACAGAGAGTTTCGAAAGACAACATAAAATACACTTTAGCACATAAATTTGAAGAACACAAATTAAATGCCAAAATTCAAAGTTATTATAATTTAATAGATGAATATACGGAAGAAAGAAAGTTTTATACCAAACCAACACCACAATATAGGAGAGGACTAACTGATAATCAGATTAAACAGTATTCAGCTAAAAATAGAGGCACCAGAGGTGTTGATGCTGAAACCATCCAATCCATGGCAAGATGGATTGATTATAATGAAAAAGTTGATGATTTTTATACGAAAGTGAAGAAACTTGAATATAAAATTACGAAGGAAATTATCGCTGCCAGTGATGTAATAGTATCTACAAACTCTTCCGCAGCATTGGAAAGTATTTCTGATACAAAATTTGATGTTGCAATTATTGATGAGGCTTCACAGACAACCATTCCCAGTGTATTAATTCCCATTGCTAAGGCACATAGATTCATATTGGCAGGAGACCATAAGCAGCTTCCACCAACCATTTTAAGTAATGATGCTTACGAATTGGAAAAAACATTGTTTGAGTCCCTGATTAAAAAGTATCCACATAAATCACAGTTACTGAACATTCAATATCGCATGAATGATAAGTTAATGCAATTTCCCAATTCAGAGTTCTATGAGGGTCTCTTAAAAACTGATGACAGCATCAAAAATATTAGTTTAAATGATTTGGTTGACAATGACGATGATACAATTATTTCATTTATTGACACTTCTTGTATGGAAAATAATCATGAGAAACATTTAAGAGATTCAAAGTCATTTGTTAATCGTGTGGAAGCAAGTCTATGTATAGAACTAGCCAACAAATACATTGAAATGGGTATCAATGAAGGAGATATTGGAATTATTAGTCCTTACTCGGATCAGGTGAAGTTAATCTCCGAACTTACCGAAGTTGAAGTTAAAACCGTTGATGGTTTTCAAGGTCGCGAAAAGGAGATTATAATAATTTCAACTGTAAGAAGCAATCCCAACGGGGAAATAGGATTTTTGAATGACCTGAGAAGATTGAATGTCGCAATTACACGTGCCAAGAGAAAGTTGATCATTGTCGGAAATAAGGATACCTTAAACTCTAACCGCACCTATAAGAAGTTAGTTAAGAATGCAATGTATAATTAGTATTGAATATTTATCTTCATTCTAATTTTTTTATGAACAATTTTCTATCATTTTTGTATCGATTACACTATTGTTTTATATAATAGATTGAACTAAAATATACCTATAGGGGTATAGGTATATTCATTAAGGAGAGATAGAAAAATGAACGAAATAATTGCAAACAACATAAGCATTATCACAATAATGTTTTTAACTATTTATACATTATATTTAGCTTCAAACACTTATAATTACAAAAATATGTGAAAAAAAATAATAGTTGGAATTAATTCCAACTGCCAATTTGGTCTTTGATTGCTTGGAATGCTTCCTCTTTCTTATCAAGTTGAGTCATTCCTGCACCCTGAGCAAGGTTAGGTTTTCCACCACCACGACCGCCAAGGTACTCACCCACAATAGAGATTGCATCTGCCATCTTTAATCCTTTTTCTATGACTTTTTCATTAGCACTTGCTACAATATTACCTTCTTGATTGATAAGAATTGCAATGTCCGCCACTTTATCCTTTTCAATCATGTTCAATGCAATTTCCCTAAGTTGACCCGGATTTACCGATAAAACTTCAGCCATAACTTTATAACCATTAACCTCTTCAATATTGCTGGATAATGATGCTATTTTTGCTTCAGCCAATTGTTTTTCCAAGTTTTTGATGGTTTTTTGTTGTTCTTTCCATTCATTAAAGAATCTGCTACAAGTTTTAGGTAACTGTTCAGCATCCACTCCAAAGATTTCACTACTTTCACGAATAATTTGATCATTTTCCTGTATTCTGTCAATAGCAGCATCTGCAACAGAGAACTCAATACGTTCCACACCATCCTGAACCCTTTCCGTTCTGAGAACTTTGATAATACCAATATCACCAGTTGTTTGTACGTGAGTACCTGCACATGCTTCTACATCCACACCAGGAATTTCAACTACCCTGATATCTTTACCTGGAACTATACCTCCCTGATACAATTTGAAACCATATTTTACTTCTGCATCAGTTCTATCATACCATTGTATATTTACTGGTAAATTTTGTTTAACATGTTCATTGGCTAATCTTTCAATTTCCTTAAGATCATCTACTGTGATACGTTTGTAGTGTGACAAATCTATTCTCGTTTTTTCTATACCGTTTTGTGAACCTGCTTGCCAGATATGTTTTCCTAAAACCTTACGTGCAGATGCAATAACCAAGTGAGTTCCGGAGTGATTACTAGTTAATAAATCACGTCTTAACGCATCAATTGCACCATCAACTTCTTCACCTACAATACCCTTCAACTTATCCACATCGTCTTTTGCGACATGATGTAACACTACACCATCCTGTTTTTCTGCATATGTAATGTTCAATACTGTACCGTCAGGTCTTGTAAGTGTACCTTCATCTGATGGTTGACCTCCACCCTCAGGGTAGTAGATGGTTTGGTCAAGGATAATTTTATTAGAATCTTCAACACCCAAAACATTTGCTTTAAATTCCCTTTGGGTTAAGTCATCATAGAATGCAAGGTATGTTTGTGGATAATCCAATTCCAATGGTTCTATTTCCTCTTCCTCTTCTTCTTCGTGTGCTGCAGCAATTTGAGTATAAAAATTATCTGGTATGTTTGCATCAAAGTCATAATCCTTACAAATGCTTTCCACTGTTTCTGGAGGTATTCCATTTGAATCATAGAAGTTTATCAACATATCTGTTGGGAATGAATTGATATTGTCCTTTTTAAGTTTGTCTATTGAACGTTTCACAAGATTCTTACCCTTCGTTAAAGTGGTATGATATCTTTCTTCTTCAAGGTCTGTGATGTTAAGTATATGTGCCGCATTATCTTTGATTTCAGGATATGTTTGACTAAGGAAGTCCAATTGTATTTTCATTAAATCAGATAATGATTCTTTGAGTTCTAATTCGTTCATATATTTAACAGTACGTCTAAGAACTAATCTGGCAAGATATCCCTCTTTTACATTTGAAGGTATGATACCATCCGCTAACATGAAACTTAAACATCTTGTGTGGTCAGCAACTATGTAAATAGCTTCCATAGGAGCAGTTTCTTTTTTAAGGACTTCAGGATCTAATGATAATTTATCTGCAACTTTTTTACGTAAAAGTTTTAAATCAGAAATATCTTCCAAATCCATCATACCCGCAATACGTGCATTTTCTGATAAAATTTCGGTATTTAACTCAACACCACTAAGATCTGTCAACTTTTCAATAACAGGACCGAATGTTGCATCATATGCAGTTGGTGTTCCCTGACTTACCCATGCAATACGTTCTAAACCATACCCCGTATCTACTATCTTGAGAGGAATCTCTTTTAATCCTTCTTTTGTAGTGGCATATTGGATGAAAACTAATGTAGCCAGTTCCACACCATGTGCACATATTTCATAGGAAGGTCCTTCATTACCTCCCCCTTTCCACCAGGACTCTATGTAAGATATTTCTTCCGGATTAATACCTATACTTACTAAAAATTCAAAACAATATCTTAACGTTTGGTCTTTCCAATATATTGGGTTTTCATCTGTGTTAAATGCGTGATGAGCACCCATAGTGAAACAGGTCATATGTCTACCAGAACGTCCAACATTATCCACATCATTTAATCTTATTGATGGTTGTGCAATTGTTAAAGGATTTGCAGGAGGTCTAACCATTCCACTAGTTACCCAAGGTTGGAAGTCATAAATTGATGCTCCAACTAAGAATACATCATTTCTCCATCTTTTTGCCAAAACTGGATATCTATCTATAGGTGTATGATTGTTATCTGCAAAAAATTGTCTAAACTGTTTTTGGATACCCATCAAATCAAACTGTTTATTAGTAACGGGATTACCTATGAACTCATATTCATCACATGGAGCATCTCCACATGTTGCTCTATCCTTAATAGACCAAAAGGTCTGTCCACATTTACTACAAACTTGTTTTTTAAATCCTAAATCTTCTAATTCAAAAGTCATAAAATACTCACTTAAATAATGTTTGTTATAAATGTTTAATAATTAAGTTATTAAATTAATAATTCATTATGAATAAATTTATGTTTAAAATAGTATAAAAAGTATTCTGAATATGAATATAACTGAGGAATAATCAAGTAATCTGTCAAAAATAGTTGTTTAATGGAGTTGATAAAAAGATAAAAAGAAAAGGTTGGATAATTTACTTATCCGAATAAAGCACCTAAACCAGCTGCTGCTGCTTCTTCTGCTTCTTCTTCTTCTTCCTCTTCTTCTTCAGGTTCTTCTTCTGCTTCTGCTGCTGCAGGTGCTGCTGCTGCTCCTGCTGCTGGTGCTGCTACTGCTGCTGTTGCAATTGCTTCTTCAATATCTACATCTTCTAATGATGCGATTAATGCTTTTACTCTAGCATCGTCTGCTTCTACTCCAGCTGCGGATAAAATAGCTGCTACGTTTTCTTCGTTAATATCTTTTTCTGCTGAGTTTAATAATAATGCTGCGTATACGTATTCCATGTTAATACACCTTTTAATTTATATTTTATTTTTATTGTAATAAATACAATTGATTTTCCTTTTAAATCTTTTATAAAGTAAATCTCAATTTGCTATTAAGATTCGTAATTTTCCTTTTTACTAGTACCTAGAAGTCTATCCGAATAAAGCTCCGAGACCTGCTGCTGCAGTATCTTCATCAGCTTCTTCCTCTTCTTCGACTTCTTCTTCTTCAGGTTCTTCTGTATTATCTTCACTTACTGCTGCTACAGGAACTGAGTTAAGTTTTTCACTTAATTCATCATCTAATGCTTCAGGACATAATAATGATGCTACAGCCAACATTTGAGCATATGCTTTAGATAATATTTTATCAGTTGTTTCAGAAGTTAATATATTAGCATTTACTGCTAAGTTCATAGCGTCTCTTGCTGCTTTCTGTATGAGTAATGGAGCAGATTCGCTGTTAATTATACCTGCATTAACTGATAAGTTAATTGCACTTTGATATGCAGTGATAATTGTTTGAAGAGTTTCTTCCTCATCAATTTTAAGTACATCTGCAGTATATATTGTATCTCCTTCACAAACTGCTAGTAAATCCATTCCCACTTCCATTGGATAAATTTCAAGTTTGGTTAAAACATCTGCAACGTTTTTAGGAACAGGTTCTCCTTCTTTAACAACGGTTGCATCTTGTTGTACTACAATTGAACCTTTGTCAATTTTTGCAGGAATTCCTGCCTGTTGTAATTCACCAAGAATAGGTCCTGGTGGGAAAGATGTATCTCCTGCTGGAACTATAATATCCGCTGGAGCTATAGCACCTGCTTTTGCTGGAGCTTCCGTTTTACTATCTTCTAAGATTTTAAATAGTTTGAAAGGATTCATTTCAGTGAAGACCATTGCTGGTTGACCTTCGAGGTAATCTGCTAAACCTTCAACATTTTTGTTGGAGTTTTCTAATGCAATTTTAATGAAATTTTTACGTGACATTTTAAGAATTGCATTATCACCTAATGATTTTCTCATAGTTTGTAATTGAGGTGCTGGGATATCAGCTAAGTTTACAATACCAATGATTTCATTATTATTTGTTAACTCTTCAAGTTCAGCTACTTTTTCTTTTTTCCAATCTGCAACATGTGGCATCTAGATCACCCTCGTTACAGGTCCCATTGTT
>CADBRM010000135.1 GCA_902797085.1 uncultured Methanobacteriaceae archaeon | reverse complement strand
CCTTTAATTGAACAACTATTTCTACATTTAAAAAGAGGTGTTTTTTATGGATAGTGTAATTGAAGACGTACGATTAAGAAAAATTATAGATAGTAGAGGAAATCCAACTGTTGAAGCAGATATTTTAACTTGGAACGGATTCGGTAGAGCTGCAGCACCTAGTGGAGCAAGTACAGGAGTAAATGAAGTTGCATCATTCCCTGAAGGTGGAGTAGATCAAGTAATTGAGGAAGTGGAAGATTTAATCTCCTCCGAAATTATTGGAATGGAAGCTGAAGACTTAAGAGAAATTGATACAGTACTCAAAGAAATTGATGGTACAGATAACTTCTCAACCATAGGTGGAAACACAGCTGTGGCAGTCTCCATGGCAACAGCTAAAGCAGCAGCTTCTAGTTATAACTTACCATTATACAAATTCTTAGGCGGAATTATGCCCGTATCAATTCCTTTCCCATTGGGAAATATGATTAATGGTGGAGCACACGCTGGAACTAATGCACCGGATATTCAAGAATTTTTAGTAATTCCTGTAGGTGCATCCAACATTATGGAAGCTATGGAAACTAACATCAACGTACACAGAAGAATCAAGGAAAAAATCCAAGCTACTGACAGTACTTTTACTGGAGGTAAAGGTGACGAAGGAGGATGGGCTCCTAACCTTACAAACGAACAAGCTTTAGAAATTCAAACATCTTCATGTGTTGAAATTACTGATGAAACTGGTGTGGAAGTAAGACCTGGTTTGGATGTAGCATCAAGTGAATTCTGGAATGAAAAAGAACAAAAATACATCTACGAACGTGAAGGTACTTCTAGAACAGTTGAAGAACAAATTGATTACATTGCTGATTTAGTAGATACTTACAAGTTCTTCTATGTGGAAGATCCGATTCAAGAAAATGACTTTGAAGCATTTGCTGAATTGACTGCTAAATCCGGTAAAGATTGTTTAATCTGTGGTGATGACCTAT
Source organism: uncultured Methanobacteriaceae archaeon (assembly GCA_902797085.1). Taxonomy (GTDB): domain Archaea; phylum Methanobacteriota; class Methanobacteria; order Methanobacteriales; family Methanobacteriaceae; genus Methanosphaera. The sequence goes on along the minus strand of CADBRM010000135.1, from coordinate 1,135 downwards.
TTGTAACTAATCCTGAAATATTGGCAAAAGGTATTGAAGCTAATGCAGCAAATTCCTTAATTATTAAACCTAACCAAATAGGAACATTAACTGATACATACAACTCTATTCAATTGGCAAAAGCTAATAAATACGTGCCTGTAGTATCTCACAGATCTGGTGAAACTACTGATGAAACAATTGCACATATTGCTGTAGCATTTAATGCACCAATCATTAAAACTGGAGCAGCTGGTGGAGAAAGAATTGCAAAACTTAATGAATTAGTCAGAATTGAAGAAGAATTACCAAATCCTAAAATGGCTGATTTATAGAACGGAGTTTTTCATGAATATTAATATTGATTATAGTAAATGTAATTCAAGTGATTGTCTGGAATGCTTAGATATTTGTCCAATGCAGGTGTTTGACTTTAAAAATAATAAATTAATTGTTGTTGATGAAGAGGCCTGTTGTGGATGTTTGGCATGTCAGGAAGTTTGCAGTTATAATGCTATTAGTCTTATCTATTAATATTATACGGAAAATTATTTAAAAAAAATTATTATAAAGAGGTAACAAAATGTCTGAATTATTAATACCATTAGATAAGTACCTTGCTGCTGGTTTACACATAGGTACTCAACAAAAAACCAAAGATATGGAAAAATACATCTACAGAGTAAGAGCAGATGGCCTTCACGTATTAGATGTTAAAAGTAGTAACGATAAAATCATCATTGCTGCAAAATTATTATCAAAATACGACCCAGATGATGTGCTTGTAGTAAGTACAAGACAATATGGTCAAGCACCTGTTAAAAAATTCGGTGAAGTAACAGGATGTAAAACTATTCCTGGCAGATTCATTCCGGGAACTCTTACAAACCCTAGATATTCCAAATTTATTGAACCAAAATTATTAGTTGTAACTGACCCTAGAAGCGATTCCCAAGCAGTTATTGAAGCAAAACAAAACGGTATTCCTGTAGTAGCATTATGTGATACAGAAAACCTTTTAAGTAACGTTGATGTTGCTATACCTGTTAACAACAAAGGTAGAAAAGCTATTGCTTTAGTATACTGGTTACTTGCTAGACAAGTATTAAGAAACAGAGGAATCTTATCCAGTGATGAAGAATTCGATTTAGAACCT
>CADBRM010000134.1 GCA_902797085.1 uncultured Methanobacteriaceae archaeon | reverse complement strand
GGATATAAACCGGGAAGGTTCAGTTTTAACGTGAAAGGCGGTCGTTGTGAAGCTTGCAGCGGTGATGGTATAGTACAGATTGAAATGCACTTCTTAGCTGATGTTTATGTAACCTGTGAAGTATGTGAAGGTAAACGTTATAACAGGGAAACATTGAATGTCCGCTATAAGGGTAAAAATATTAATGACGTTTTAGAGATGACAAGTGAAGAAGCATTGGAATTCTTTGAAAACATTCCTAAAATTAGACGTAAATTACAGACATTAGTTGATGTTGGATTGGGTTATGTGAAATTAGGTCAGCCTGCTACGACATTATCCGGTGGAGAAGCACAGCGTGTTAAATTAGCCAAAGAATTAAGTAGACAAAGTACTTCAAATACATTATACATTTTAGATGAACCGACAACTGGTTTACACTTCGATGATATTAATAAATTACTTAAAGTATTACTCAAATTAAGAAATCAGGGAAATACATTAGTTGTTATTGAACACAATCTGGATGTTATTAAAACTGCAGACCATATCATTGACTTAGGTCCAGAAGGTGGAGATAAAGGAGGAGAAATTGTTGCAGAAGGTACTCCCGAAGAAGTATCCGAGACAAAATCCTATACTGGTATTTATTTAAAACCTATGTTAGAATAAAGTGTTATTACAAATTTATACTGTAATTATTCAATAATTCTCCAACGGCATAAATAATCCTATTAAATTACATTATTTTATTAAATATAGGAAAATATATATAGTGTTCTTAGCAAAATAAACTACATAGATAATATGATTATTATTATTTAAAAATCCTTAAAAAATCAGGAGATATTATGAAACTACAGTTCTTGGGAACCGGAGGTGGTCGTTTTGCTACCATTAGCCAAAAAAGAATGACTGGTGGTTTTCGAATAGATGACATTGGTGGCAAGAATATCCATGTAGACCCAGGACCAGGTGCTTTAGTTAGAAGTCACCAATACGGTTTAAATCCAAGAAAAATCAACCTGTTGTTAGTCAGTCATTGTCATACTGACCATTACAATGATGCCGAAGTTTTAATAGAAGCTATGACACAAGGAATGACTAAAAAAACAGGTCACGTTATAGGAAGTGAAAGTGTAATTAATGGGAATGGGGAATTAGGTCCGAGTATTTCGAAATATCATCAAACAAAACCCAATGTTTCAGTTTTACATCCCGGTGATGTAGTCAAAGATGGAAAAATATCTATTAGAGGTACCCAAACCCATCATGGTGATCCAACATGCGTTGGATTTAACATTAATTGCAATGGATTAAATATTAATTATACTGCAGACACCGAATATTTCCCAGAATTAGCAGAGGAACATAAAGGTGCCGACGTACTAATTGGTTGTGTAATTAAAGAAGGAGAACGAAAAATAAAGGGTCATTTGAGAACACTGGACTTTGAAAAATTAGTAGATGAGGTACAACCACAAATAGCTATCATGACCCACTTAGGCGTAAATTTAATTATGAACAATCCTTTCCAGAATACTAGGCTAATTACCAAGAATACTGGAGTAAGGACAATTGCGGCAACTGATGGATTAACTATGAACTTAGATCAATTCTGTTAAGTTTAGAACAAGTTAATTTGTTAGTTCTAATCTTTTTTTCTTGCCTCGATGGCTCAGCCCGGCACAGTACCTGACTCGTAATCAGGGGATCGGGGGTTCAAATCCCCCTCGGGGCTTTTTATAAAAAAATAATTATATTTTATCAGGATTAATAAATCCTGCTCTTATCATATGGTCTGCTATTACCATACTGCAACTGGACTCTGCAACTGTTGTTATCCTAGGACAGATACATGGATCATGACGACCTTCTATTTCTATTGTTGTTTCCGTATCAGATTCCAAATTAATTGTCTGCTGGATACCACTTACAGAAGGCGTTGGTTTAACTGCAATTCTAAGTACTATAGGCATGCCATTAGACATTCCTCCCAAAATACCTCCTGCATTATTACTTCTTGCTCTAATTTTCCCGTCATCCAAATAATACTGATCATTAAATTCTTTTCCGGTAATTAAAGAACTGTCAAATCCTAGACCTATCTCCACTGCCTTAACTGCACCAATATTCATCAATGCCTTTGCCAAATCTCCATCAAGCTTATCAAATACCGGTTGACCCAATCCTATAGGGACATTATCAATAATTATTTCAACAATTCCTCCCACAGAATTTCCTTCACTTTTTGCCCTAAGAATAATTTCTTCCATCTCTTTAGCTTTTTCCAAATCTGCACAACGGACATTATTTTTTATGATGTTTTCCCTGATTTCTTTTAATGAAAATTTCTTTTCGGTTTTACACTCATGAATTGAGATTACATGTGCCGTTACAGTGATATCATATTTCTCAAGTAATTTCTTACTGACTGCACCTCCAATTACATGCCCTATTGTTATTCTTCCACTTCCTCTGCCACCGCCACGGTAATCATAGTTTCCGAATTTTTTCTGCCAACACAAATCCCCATGACCGGGTCTTGGATTATTTTTTAAGTTTTCATAGTTTTTACTTCTTTGATCCTTATTACGTATCATTGCAGTAATTGGTGTTCCATCAGTTTTTCCATCAAATATTCCGGACAATATTTCAACCGAATCCTTTTCATCACGACTGGTTGTTAAATTGCTTGTTCCAGGTCTTCTTTTATTTAGTTCTTCCTGAATATCCTCCCTGGTTAAAGGTAATCCTGCAGGACATCCATCAATTACTGCCCCTAACGCCACTCCATGGCTAGCTCCGAATGTTGTTACTTTGAATATTTCTCCTGTAGTATTTGATGCCATTATTTCACTTCCTTTGAATTTTGTAAGTAGTTTACCGATTGTTTTATTGATTCCTTGACATTTGGTATATGCTTATCCAGGAAATCTATAATCTCCTGTGGTATGGACTCTTCATATTTATTGATATTACTATATTTGATATCAGTTGATTTGGCCCAATCGACTATCCACTGGTGTGGAACATGTGCTAATGGACAAACTGTATTTGAGTCAACAGTTTCCAGAATTTCCTCACCATTTATCATCAAGTCCAGGTATTCCAATGTAAAATCATCCAAACAATAATTGCTAATCTTTATTGTATTTTCTGATTGAACGTTTGTGATTTTAATACCATATTTTCTCTTGTATGGTTCCAGAAGTATGTATAAAAGAATACTCTCCAATGAATTGTCATCTTCAATATATAAAATATCATGTGGTTTAATTTGATTTTTTACAGTTCTTGATACTTTAATACACATCTTTTGGAATAGGGTGGAACGAATAACCTGTATGTGCGGATAATCCTGATTGAATTTTTCTTCTTTTTTACGGGAAAATTTTGAAAATTTCAGATTATTTATAAATATTTTATCCTCATAAAGACTTATGAATCTAGTGTCAACACCCTTTTTATTTAGTGTTTTAATAATATTTTTTTCTTTCGGAGTCATATTTAATCAGTATTTTAATTTTTTAATCATTTCACTGGTTGTTTCAATATCCAACTGTCCTGGAGCCGATTCATTGTCTATTGCTGCATATGTAACCGGTGAACCCATAATTGGTGCAATAACCCTTGTATATGAACCAATTTTTCCCATGCTTATTCCAATTATACCCTTATTTTCCATCAATAATTTTAATAAAGTATATGTGTCTTCAATGGTGTCTGGTTTAACAGCAACCTTTGGTATATCCCCAACTGCAAATGCATCATGAACAATTTTCTGCAATTCGTCAAAAGAGGGTGTCTTATCAAAATTATGATATGAGATTATTGTTTTATTTGCATTGTCAACAACTTGCTGTCTTAAACTGCTTTCTGTTGATAATTCAATATCTGTTATTTCAACCAGTGCTGCATTGTCCGCCAATATTCTAACTCTTTCCTCTTCATCATTTTTATAGAATCCTCCTTCCCTTGGAGTTCTGTTTGTCAAAATTATTGGAGTATCTGTTATTGATTTAATAGACAATATAATATCTTTTGCTAAATCGGCAGTTATACCTTTTATTACATCCAAACGTAATTCTATATAATCTATATCATTTATATTTATTTTATTAACTGTTTTAATGATATTTTCCTTATTATCTTCAATTATCGAAGCACATACACCAGTGATTATTTTAATCTACTCCCCATTTCATTTCTTGATAATATTTATCTTTTTAATCACTAAAAAAAATTTTCATTAAATATTTAAAAATATAAACAATATTATTAATTAGTAAGATATGGGGGTTTTTAATATGAAAATGCTTTGCCATGGAATTGACATATCAGATAATGATGTCAGTTGCAGTGATTCCTTAATAAAAAATGTTGAAAATAGTTTAGAAAAAATTAAAGATGCCGGTGCTACACAAGCCCTGCTCAGTAATGTAACGGGTGATGATATTGTAATTACGGCAGTGATTGAAGATGATTCTCTTGTTGAAACTGTAAATCAGGCAATTTTTAAAGTCTTCAGGGAAAATGCTTTAGGTTTTGATGATTTGAATGGTGTTGGTCTTAAAAAAGAAGATGCTGGAGAGGGCATTTCATATGTGGAACTTGATTTAGACCCTAGGTTCTATGCGGATGCTATTGTAATTAGTTTTGATACTTACTGTGGAGAATATTTCGTTAGTGATGTAGCAGATAGTGCAGTAAGGGCAGCCAGCGGAATGAAAGATGTTCAAAACATTGCCAGCAGTGTTGTTAATACAGTTACACATATACCTGGTGTTGGTTATGTGTCCAGTCAAACTGATGATCCTGTGATTGTTGCCAGCGTAACAAATGTTGAAGAAATTGGTGTTGTTGCTGGTGCAATGATTGGTGCAATTCTTGGTAACAAAAACACGTATCTTGTAAAAAGACATACCCCAATCAACGTTATTCCAGGTAGTGTAATTTTTACCGTAACTGCCATTATGAATGGCAACCTGATTGATTTGGCAGAATCTTTCGCTTATAGAAGCAGAATAATGAAAAAATGAATTGAAAAAATCCCCTCTTCCATATTTTTTTTTAAATCCCTTATAATAATGTCTTTTTTAAACACCTTTAAAAAAAAATAGAGCTTTAGTAATAAATTAGGATTAATTTTTGTTAATTTTTTGAAAAGTAACTTTTTATATTAATAAAAACATATTAAATACTATATGAATCTACTGTAAATTTGATATGATAATAATATATTTATTTATCAGGTAGATTGAATGATTTTATAAACATGTAACTAATTAAGGAGAAGGTTAAATTGATTTTATTAGATGAAAATACAGAAGCAATAGTTCAAGGAATTACAGGTAAACAAGGAAGATTTCATACAAAAGAAATGGTAAAATACGGTACCAATATTGTTGCAGGTACAAGTCCTGGTAAAGCCGGAGAAACTGTCGAAGGAATTCCGGTATACAATTCCATTGAAGAAATTAAAAAATATCACCCAAACATCAATGCAAGTATTATTTTTATTCCGGCACCTTTTGTTAAAGATGCTGCATTTGAAGCAATTACACAAGTGGATTTAGTTATTATCATCACTGAACACATTCCAATTCACGACACAATGGAAATCGTTAAATACGCAAAAGAACACAATACAACCGTAATCGGACCTAACACCCCAGGTATCATCACCCCAGGAATAGGTAAGTTAGGTATTATGCCTACACACATCTTCAACAAAGGTAACATAGGACTTGTTTCCAGAAGTGGAACATTAACATATGAAGTGGCCAGTCAAATTACAGATGCAGGATTAGGGCAAAGTACTTGTTTAGGTATTGGAGGAGACCCAGTAACCGGAATGGACTTCATTACTGCTTTAAAGAAATTTGAAGCAGACCCTGAAACGGAACAAATTGTATTGTTGGGTGAAATTGGTGGTATTGCAGAAGTTAAAGCAGCAGAATATGCTAAAAAACATGTATCCAAACCGATTATTTCATTTATTGCAGGAGTTTCTGCACCATTAGGAAAACGTATGGGACATGCCGGAGCTATTATTGAAGGTACTGACGGTACCGCACAAAACAAAAAGGAACTGTTATCACAACTTGGTGTTAAAGTAGCTGACAAACCTAGTGATATCGTAGACTTAATCAAAGAACAATAAAATTAATTCCAGTTAATAAAATCATTCAAAACAATTGTGTATAGTCGATTACTATACTATCCTACTTTTTTTTTAATCAACTTTTTAAATAAAAAAATTAAATTCATATATTTAAAAAACAAATATTATTAACAATTTATAAATAATTCATTTTAAGGATGCATCAAAATGGACTTGAATAAAGAAGAAATAATTGAAAAATTAAATTCCGGTGAAATTAGACTTCATGAAATAGAAAAAATTACGGAAGATGCAAATATTGCAACAGACATCAGACGTCAATTCATCGAAGAAAAAACAAATACCGAACTTAAACACATCGGTAGCTATTCCATTGACATGACCGACGCTGCAAAGAAAAACATTGAAAATCAAATCGGAACTATACAGGTACCTGTAGGTGTTGTTGGACCTGTGCTGATTAATTCGGAAGACGGTGAAACATTGGAAGGATACGTCCCAATGGCAACAACCGAAGGAGCATTACTTGCCAGTGTAAACAGAGGTTGTTCAGTTATCAGAAGATCAAATGGTTGTTCCATTTCAATAATTAACAATCAGATGACCAGAGCACCTGTTCTTAAATGTAAAAATGTTCATGAAGCAAATAAATTAAAAACATGGATTGAAGAAAATTTCATCAATATCAAGGAAGTGGCTGAAAGCACAACAAATCATGGAAAACTCATTAAAATAGATCCTGTTGCTATTGTAGGTCACTTTGTTTACCCACGTTTTGTTTATGAAACCGGTGACAGTATGGGTATGAATATGGTTACCATTGCCACTCAGGAAGCAATCAATTACATTGAAAAAGAAAATGATTTACATGTAATCGCATTGAGTTCCAATTTCTGTGTTGATAAGAAACCTGCTGCATTAAACATGATTGAAGGCAGAGGTAAAAGTATTATTGCAGAAGTTACCGTGCCAAAAGAGGTTGTTGAAAAAATCTTAAAAACCACCCCTGAAGCGGTTGTTGAAGTGAATTATGCTAAAAACTTAGTTGGTAGTGCAATTGCCGGCAGTTACGGTTATAATGCACATTTTGCCAATATGGTTGCTGCAGTTTTCCTTGCATGTGGACAGGACCCTGCTCACGTTGTTGAAGGCAGCATTGGTATCACTACTGCAGAAAATGTTGACGGAGATTTATATTTCAGTGTAACTATTCCTGATTTACCGGTTGCTACTGTTGGTGGTGGAACCAGACTTGAAACTGCTACAGAATCTTTAAATATTATGAATGTAAAAGGATCAGGTAATGTATGCAAGTTCGCCAGTTTTGTTGCCAGTATCGTTCTTGCAGGTGAATTATCATTAGTTGGTGCATTAGCTGCAGGTCATTTGGCTAGAGCTCACCAACAGTTAGGTAGATAATTTAAGAGTTAGGTTTAATATGAAGATAACTTTAAGAAAAATTTTAAAAGATTATATTGCATTAAGCAGGTATGTTGCTCTTGGTTCATTAGATGGTATTCTAACGGTATTAAGTATATCTTTAACAGCTGCACTTATGGGAATATCCACGGGAGGTAATGTTAATCCATGGACTGTAGGTTTAACTGGTCTTAGTGGAGGTATAGCTATAGCCTTGTCTAACGGTTTTGGTTCTTATGTGGGTGAGCATGCAGAGGAAGGTAAAATAATTCGTGATTTGGAAAGTCAGATGATTCTTAAGGAACGTAAACTAGATGATACTGTTATCCATGAACAGGCAAAATATAGAGTGTTCATGAGTATGTTAACACATGGCTCTGCCAGTTTTCTTGGTTCATTCATTCCATCAATACCTTTCTTTATATTTGGCGACATTTATACGGCAATTACTGTCACTGTGATAGTATGTTTCACCTTGTTAACAATTCTTGGTTGTTATTTGGGTAAAATTGCCAAAGAAAGCATGTCCAAGACCGTTATTGAAATAATAGGTGTCGGAATATTAATTGTAATAATCAGTTTCCTTATGGGAGGCGGTCACGGATAATACCCCTCCAAAATTACTTTTTTTTATAAATATTTATTTTAAATCAAATTTAATTTAACGATATGTTTATTAACTATATTATATAAAATAATACTGTTGGGTATGATGAATAGTGCTGATTTTGTTGCAAAATTAATAACCATATTATACTCACCACTTGAATTGAAGGGCTATTAATTACTATTCATCTACCTTACACACATCATAAAGCAACTTATTTTAATTATATTACAATTAATAATTACAACCATAACTACTTGTTTAAGAGCTAAACAAACTTCCTATAAACAAAAGATAATTATTAAATAAAAAACAAAACTAACATTATAATAATATATTGTGAAAACACAGAGTATTATGATTAATTTTATAGGAGAATCTAAATGATAAGATGTATTTCATGTGGAGCAGAATATGACGATGATGAAATTATATACACTTGTAAATGTGGATCAATACTTGAAGTAGTTACAGAAGTAGATAATATCCCAAAAGAAACCTTTGAAAACAGAAGAGACAACATATGGAAATATAAGGAATTCCTTCCAGTAAACGCTGACAATAGAATAAGCCTAGATGAAGGAGGAACACCGTTTTGTAAATGTGACAAAATAGGTGAGGAGTTAGGTGTGGAACTATATGTAAAAGTAGAAGGATCCAACCCGACAGGAAGTTTTAAAGACAGAGGAATGAGTGTAGGAACAACAAAAGCAGTGGACCTTGGAGTAAACATGGTTGGATGTGCATCCACCGGTAACACATCAGCATCATTATCTGCATACGCAGCTCGTGCAGGATTAAAATGTGCAGTATTATTACCTGCAGGAAAAGTTGCATTAGGAAAATTGGCACAGGCAATGTTCCATGGAGCAAAAGTATTTGGAGTAGACGGAAACTTCGATGATGCTTTAGAAACAATCACACAACTAGCACTAAATGGAGAATTATACTTACTTAACTCAATAAATCCATACCGTCTTGAAGGACAGAAAACCATAGGAATGGAAGTAGTACATGACCTTGGATGGAAATCCCCCGATAGAATAATCTTACCTGTAGGTAATGCAGGAAACATATCAGCAATCTGGAAGGGAATCTCTGAATTCAAAGATGCCGGTTACATAAAAGATACTCCTATGATGACAGGAATTCAGGCAGTCAACAGTGCTCCTATAGCAAACGCAGTCAAAGCAGGAACAGATGAAGTAACACCAGTAGAAAACCCTGAAACCATTGCCACGGCAATCAGAATTGGAGCACCAGTAAGCAGTGTTAAAGCAATGAGAGCAATTAAGGAATCAAACGGTACTGCAGATACCGTTACTGATGATGAAATTCTTGATGCACAGAAATACCTTGCAAGAACAGAAGGAATAGGTGTCGAACCTGCAAGTGCAGCTTCAATAGCAGGACTAAGAAAACTTGTAGAAAACTGTGAAATCGACAAGGGTGAAAAAGTTGTATGTATAGTAACAGGACACGTACTCAAAGATCCTAATGTTGCTATCGAAGCATGCGAAGAACCAACACAAGTATCCTCAGATCCTGAAGAAATAAGAAAAGTATTACAAACAATGTAAATACTTTTCACAACCTTTTTTTAGTTAATAACGGAGATTTATTCAAATGACCATAAACATCAAGGAAATATTTACAAAAGCATATTTAAAAGAATACATCTTCCGTAACAGAAATCTATTCCTTATTTCACTGATTATTTTTGTTGTATCCGCAATAGTGGGAGTCTTTATCAGTGATTTAATCAGAGAGTTCATGATTGAAATATTCAATCAACTCATAGGTAATTTACCTCCAAACAGCAGTGTTGCCGATGAGGCAATATTCCTGTTTACAAACAATATCCGGGCAAACATACTGATATTGCTTGGCGGATTTGTATTTTCCATTTTCTCAATATTTTCAATAATATTAAATGGAATCGTCTTAGGATTCACATATACCCTGGTTAACCCGTTGCAATTCTTTGTTGGAATTGCACCACACGGTATCTTTGAATTAACTGCCACCATCATGTCCCTGATGGGTGCTTTCATTATTACGAAGCTTGAAATAAACCTGATAGATGCCCTGTTTAAACACGAATTCAGGGAGGAGTTACACAATTCGTCCCTACTGATTAAGGACATCATCCTTACATTCATCATAACATCCATTTTACTGGTGGTTGCAGCAATAATAGAGGCAGGCATAACACCAATATTATTATCAATGGTAAGTTAACATCCCCACCCCTTTTAAACTTCTTTTTACAAATATATGATTAGTTGATATTTATGATGATAATTATTACAGGAACTCCCGGAACAGGCAAGACATCTGTTACAAATCATTTAAAGGATAAAATTGATGCAGAATTCATCAGCATTAATTCCCTGCTCGAAGAATATGATTTGAATCTTGGTACTGATGAAATAAGAGGATATAAAATTGTGGACACAGTTAAGATGATTCCAATCATCGACAAAATAAAAAAAGACACTAAAAAAGATGTGATTGTATTTGAAGGTCATCTTGCACAGGATTATCCTAACGCAGATTTAGTTGTGGTGCTAAGATGCAACCCGGAAACGTTGAAAGACAGGTTAAGTACCAGAAAGTGGAGAGAAGAAAAAATAGATGAAAACGTATCTGCGGAAATACTGGGAGTATGCACTTCTGAAAGTTATGAAACCTATGCAGACAGTGTACAGGAAATTGATACAACAGACATTTCAATCGAAGAGGTATCCGACACCATTATTCGAATAATCAATAATGAAATCACATTACCCCTCGGAGAAATAGATTACTTAAGCGAATACTTCCATCTGTTATAAATCATGTAAAAAACATTCCTCCCCATAATAATTTTTTGAAAAGGTTTATTAATGATTCATTTTAGTATTAATACTTTTCTAATAAAATTGCACGACTGCTTATTTTTATTAATATCATGTTGCAAATTATTACTTTTTACCCCAAATAATTCCAATAATCCTGAAGCATAATTTTTTTGCATTTATCGGGTACATAACATATTTAAGTAAGGGATTACATAAATTATATTATTATTCTTAAGTTTACTATCTAGATTTTATGTATTTTTTCATAATTTCATTCCTTGCACTTAAGAAGAATATTCTATATTTTTTAGAGGATTAGATAATTTTGAGTAGAAGAAAACGACCTAATTGGATTAAGACTATTGCATTGGAAAGAATGCAGATACTGTTTGACCAAGCAGAAAAGGAGTTTTCCCAACACCCGGAAAGATCTGATCGTTATGTTAAGTTAACTCGTAATATCTCTACTAAATATAATATCCCATTACCTGATTATTGGCGAGGAAGGTTTTGTAAAAATTGTAGTAAATTCCTTAAACCAGGTGCTAACTTAAGAGTAAGACTTTCCGGAAATACCATTTCCAGAAAATGTCTTGAATGTGGAAATTTAACTAAAGTCCCTTATACTCATAAGAAAAACTAGGTTATTTATAAAAAAATGGAGTATGATAATTTGAGCAAAGTCCAGAGTAGAAAAGAAATAATGAGAAATTCTTTAAACGCAGTTGAAATTAACATTGGAAAAAACGGTGTTAACGAAAATGTTATTGAAGAAATCAAACGTCAGTTAAAAGATGGTGAAATTGTTAAAGTCAGATTTTCTAGAAACATAGCATCAAACAAAGATGAATTTTTAGAGGATATTGTGTCTAACACCCGATCCAAACTAATTGATGTTCGTGGTAATGTAGCAGTATTATATAAGAGAAAATAATAAAAATCTCTTTGAAATATAGGCAATTAAAAATAAACATTATAATTTAATAGGAGGCTAATTAAACAATGACAACAGCATTTGATGTACCTGCTGAAAGTTTAATAACCGCAGTAAGTGAAGACTTAAAGGAAAACGACAAAATTAATGCACCAGCATGGGCTAGATTTGTAAAAACTGGAGTTCACAAAGAACGCAGACCTGAAAACCCAGATTGGTGGTATGTAAGAACAGCAGCATTATTGAGAAGAGTATATGTAGACGGTCCAGTAGGACTCAGTAGATTACAAACCAAATACGGTGGTAACAAAGATAGAGGAACCGGTCCTGAAAAATTCAGAAAAGGTAGCGGATCTATCATCAGAACTGCATTACAACAATTAGAAGAAGCAGGTTACGTACAAAAAACAGAAGAAGGTAGAACTGTATCACCTGCAGGTCAATCATATTTAGACAAAAAAGCTGCTGAAATCATTAAAGATATTCCTGAATTATCAAAATACTAAGCATATTGTATAGGATATGATTAAAAAATCAAAGGAGTTGTGTTAAATGAGTGAACTTGACGAAATTAGACGTAGAAGAATGGAACAGCTTCAACAACAACAGATGGCTGCTCAACAACAACAAGGTGCAACGTATGAGCAAATGCAACAAGAAGAGCAAATGAGGCAAAAATACGAAGAAGAAAAAAGAAATGCACTGAGACAAATATTATCGCCTGAAGCACGTCAAAGACTCGCCAACTTAAGATTAACAAAAGCTGAACTTGTAAATGCTATTGAAATGCAATTGATTCAGATGGCTCAAGCAGGAAGAATACAAATTCCTATTTCAGATGCCACATTAAAACAGATCTTAAGAGAAACAACTAATACTAAACGTGAAATTCATATCACTAGAAAATAATCCTTTCAAAATTTATATGATATTAGTGTATTTTTATGAAAACAGCTGTATTATATAGTGGCGGTAAAGATAGTTCATTAATGGCAGTTATTCTTGATAAATTGGGATATGATGTTGAATTAATCACCATTAACTTTGGAATTTTTGATTCAACCATACCGGCAAGAGAATCTGCGAAAAACTTAGGTTTCAGACATAGAGTATTGTCCCTTGATGAGAATATTCTACGTGAAGCTGTTGACATGATTATTGAGGACCAGTTCCCCAATAATGGAATTAATCACATCCATCATGAAGTTATTGAACACTTGGCTGATGAATATGATTTGATAGCTGACGGAACACGGCGTGAAGATAGAATTCCAAAGCTACAACAGAATGAAATCCAGAGTTTAGAAGATCGAAAGAAAGTTCAATATGTTAATCTAACGGGTATTGGTTATAAAACTATTAACGATACTAGTGATAGATTATTTAAGCTTCAAAAAGCTGAAAGTGATATTCATAACAGTTCAGATTATGAAATGGAAATAAGAGTATTGCTAGAAGAAAAAGGACAAGACATTAATGAAATATTTCCCCAACATATTCAATCAAGAGTTATAGGATGGAAGTAACATGAGTCGTAATAAAAATTTACCTAAAAAATTAAGATTAGCTAAAAAAGGAAAACAAAACAGAAGAGTTCCTATCTTTGCAATGATGAAAACATCAAGAAAATTAAGAACTCATCCAAAAGCTAGACAATGGAGAAGAAGTAAAATTAAAGTATAAACTTAATGGTTT
>CADBRM010000133.1 GCA_902797085.1 uncultured Methanobacteriaceae archaeon | reverse complement strand
TATATTTCTATGAATTTAAGCCTATCTACGAGCCAAAATAGATTAATCCAGATAATTTAATTTTTTCTATTTTTTTTATTTAAGGAATTAGTCTTCAATTTTTAATCCACGTAACAATTTAATTTCTTCTTGATAACCTGCTACATCATTAGGAGTTTCTAAATAAAAAGGAAGATCTTTTAAACTTCTATGATTAATAATTTCGGTAATAGCTTCTAGACCTAACTCGCCTAAACCGATTTTTTCATGTCTATCCTTATGGCTGTTTAAACCGAATTTACTGTCATTTAAATGAATAGCTTTTAGTCTATCCAAACCTATTATCGAATCAAACTCATCAATAACTCCATCTAAATCGTTTTTAATATCATAACCACCATCATATACATGGCAAGTGTCTAAACATACACCAATTTTATCATCCACGTCAACTTTTTCTATAATGGAGTCCAGTTCTTCGAACTTACGACCTATTTCAGTTCCTTTACCGGCCATTGTTTCTAACAGGATTGTTGTTTTTTGGTCTTCCTTAATCAGTTTGTTTAATGAGTCACTAATTAATTCAATACCTTTTTCAACTCCTTGACCGACATGGCTGCCAGGATGGAAATTATACATATTATTAGGTAATTGATCTAGCCTTTTCAAATCATCTTCAAATAATTCATAGGCATTGTTTCTGGTCTTTTCAGATTTACTGGCCAAATTAATTACATAGGGTGCATGAGCTAAAATAACATCAATGTCTGTGTTGGACATCAATTCTTCTAATTTTGAAATATCTTCCGGAACCAAATCTTTAGCTTTGCCTCCTCTAGGACTTCTAGGAAAGAATTGGAATGTATTTGCATCTATACTTAAAGCTTCTAAACCAATATTTTCAAATCCCTTATTAATTGATAAGTGGGCACCTATTGTAAACATATTCTTACTCTCACAAAATCTTTTATTAAATTGTTCTGTTAAAATATTAAATATTATTAATTATATATTTTTATATATTATTGTTTTAGGGGTTTTTATGGAAACTAAAAAAATATTAGTCACTGGAGGAGCAGGATTTATTGGAACAAATCTTGTGAATGAATTACGTAGTCGAGGACATGAAGTAATAGCTGCTGATTTACTAAATAATGATAGGGAAGATTATGTTCGTACAGATGTTCGTTATTACAGACAATTAGAAAGAACATTTGAAGAATATGGGCCTTTTGATTATGTTTATCACTTGGCAGCCGAGTATGGCCGATGGAATGGGGAGGCATATTATGAAAATCTATGGCAAACCAATGTGGTAGGTACAAAAAACATGCTAAGATTACAAGAAAAAAACAAGTTCAGAATGATTTTCTTTTCATCTGCTGAGGTATATGGTGATTACACAGGAAAAATGTCTGAAGATGTAATGGAAAATAATCCGATTAAGGACACATATCAAATGAATGATTATGCAATTAGTAAATGGTCTGGTGAACTAATGTGTATGAATTCTGCTAAAATGTTTGGTACGGAAACTGTAAGGGTTAGGCCTGTAAATTGTTATGGTCCTGGAGAAAGATACACTCCGTATAGGGGTTTTATTCCAAAATTTATTTACTTGGCATTACATAATAAACCATACACAGTATTTAAAGGTCATAAAAGAATAATTGATTATGTTGGTGATACTGCCAGAACATTTGCTAATATTGTAGATAATTTTATTCCTGGAGAAGCATATAATATTGGCGGTAACCAAGAATGGGAAATGGACATAAAAGATTATTCCGATTTGGTGTTGGATGCTGTTGGTTGCGATGACAGTTTAGTAACATATGAAGAAGCAGAACCATTCACAACCAAAGTTAAAACAATTGACTTTTCCAAATCAATAAGGGATTTAAACCATGATCCTAAAGTTAAACCTAAAGAAGGTATTCAAAAGACTGTTGACTGGATGAAATGGTATTATAGATTAGAATAGATTAATTCTAATCAAATTCTTTTTTTTATTTAATTCTTATTAATTCTCTTATTTTGGTGATATGCTCTGTAATATTCCAATATCTTTTTTTTAAAGTTTTTTTTCTTCAGTCAGGATATTCTGTACTTTGTAACACTTTCGGAGTTTTGAATAAACAGGATATTACTGCAGAAAACAGCATTAACGGAATTAAATTCACTGGAAATATGATCATTAACAACAATACTACTGCAATAGGTTTTTTTAATATATTTGCCATGAAGGATGTTGTAACTATTGACATGGAAATTATCGGATCCATACTTAAGAGAATGCTCATAGCATAACCCATTGCAGTTCCGGAAAATATCATTGGAAAGAAATGTCCTCCTTTCAGTCCTGTTTCAATACAAAGGTTTGTTAGAGCGATTTTTACAATGCTTGTTAAAATTAGAATCACTAATCCTATCTGTGCACCATTATCTATCAGGAGATATATCTGTTCTTCTCCTGAAAACATGGTTAATGGTAACAATGTTCCTATAACACCAAGTAATAATCCTCCGATTACACCTTTTATAATGTAATTCTCTTTCAGATTCTGGAATAATAATTTAATTAATTTACTGCTTATGGAATAGAAATAAGAAAGTAGGATTCCCAGTATTATTAACAAAATCACATATAAATAATTCAAATTCGTTAAAGTGGTTGTTCCAATTGAATGTAATCCTGTTTGAGTGTTAGTTAAATGATTCAGGAAAATAAATATTCCAAAGGAACTTAATATAACCACAAAATACAAAATATTTTTTGATGTTTTAGGTAGCTTGCTTCCCTCTTCATTTTCAATCGGTTCTACGAAACCGAATATAGGTGAAGCAAATATTGTTCCTAAAGTTGCTGTAATACCAATGCTGGTTAATTCTTCCAGTTCATTATTGAATATTCTTAGTTTATCTGAAACCCATGTGCATAATCCTGCTATTATGCCTGTTAATCCGGCTTCTGGACCGATACTAGCTCCAATCATTAATGGCAATATCGCAGAAATAATGGATGGGAAAATATTATTGTATGGGTATCGGTGCTCTTTTTTTACCTTCTTCATCACTTCATTCAGTTCTTCAGGTGCATCCCCATATTTCTCTTTCCACAAGCCAATTATCAGCCCACCTATCAAACACACGACAATAGGATAATAATTGAAATTTATTGCTTCAGGTATGTATTCCCAGAAGAAGTGAATCCCCAGATTCATTACGGTGATAAAACTCCAAATAATTAATCCTGCAATAAGACCGATTAGTACAGTATAAGAGGTTAACACAATATTATTTTTTAATTTTATCAAAATAACCACCAATTACTTTTTAATTTATTGTAGTAATAGAGTTTGATTATAAAATAATTAAAAAGACTTAAAAATATCTTTGTTTAAAAAAATACTTAAATATGTTGAATATCACTACTAAAATATTACATTATCATTTTTTAATAAAGCATAATATCTTAAAAAACAGGAATTTAGTAATTAATTCTATTCTTTAAAAATGATAATTATGTTATGCAAATAATAATTATTTTTTTAAACTCAGTTTAACATATTATTAACTGGAAAAGAGACAAATCAATGAAGGTTATATAAAATGGAAATGTTAATTAATTCTGGATATGTATCAACAGATGAAAAGATGGATGTATTAAATCCCTATGATAATTCGATTGTAGACACAATATCTGTGGCCGATGAAAAGATAGTCCATGCTGCAGTTAAATCAGCTAAAGATGCTAGAAAGGAGATTGTTAAGTTAAGTTCTAGGGATATTTATTACAGATTAAGTGATGCTGTTGATGATTTGAAGGAGAACAAGAAAAAAATTGCAAAAATAATAACACAGGAAACAGGAAAACCAATCACGGGATCTTATTATGAGCTGGACAGGTCTATTGAAACGTTAATGTTTGCGGCTGAAGAATCCAAAAGAATATATGGAGAGAACGTGCCGATAGATGCAGGACTTGGTGGAGAAGGCGTAATGGCTTTTACACAGAAAATGCCATTGGGAACGGTAGCGGCAATCACTCCGTTCAATTATCCTGTGAATCTGGCTATACATAAACTGGCACCAGCTCTCGCAGCAAAGAATACTGTTATATTAAAACCATCAAGACTTGCACCGATTTCCGGTTTAATGTTGGCTGAAATTCTTGCAAATCACTTTCCAGATGGTGTTGTAAATACATTAACAGGTTCTGGCCAAATGGTTGGGGACATATTGGTTACACATGATGATGTAAACAAGATATCATTCACAGGTAGTGTACCTGTAGGAGAACACATTGCAAAGAATGCGGGTATGAAGAAGGTCACACTTGAACTTGGGGGAAACGATCCAACATTGGTACTTGCTAGTGCAGATATAGATAGGGCTGTTAATGAAGTAGTAAATGGGGCTTATTTATTCTCCGGTCAGGTGTGTATGGGTGTTAAAAGGGTTATTGTTGAAAAGGAAATCGTTGATGAATTCACAGAAAAACTAGTCAAACAAACAGCTAAACTCAAAGTTGGAAATCCGATGGACAAAGACACGGATATTGGTCCTTTAATAAACCATGAAGCAGTGGAAAAAGTAAGTAATTTGGTGGAAGATGCTACCAGGATGGGTGCAACTGTAGAAGTTGGAGCTAAGGCAGAGGATAACTTCTATTGGCCAACAGTAGTTAGTGGCGTGAAAGAAGACATGAATCTGGTAAGTTATGAAACATTTGGGCCGGTAGCTCCGATAATTGAAGCACAGGATATTGATGAAGCAATCCGAATAGCAAATAATACATGTTATGGTCTTAATGCAGGAATATTCACTGAAAACGTACATGATGCATTAAAATGTGTAAACATGATTGAATCAGGAAGTGTATTTGTAAATAAAGCATCCACATTTAGAACAGATAATATGCCGTTTGGTGGATTTAAAAATAGTGGAATTGGTAAGGAAGGAATAAAATATGCTGTAGAGGATATGACTAGGACTAAATTAATAGGTTTTAATCTGAAATAGGATAAAAAACATTTTTTCATTTAAAAATAAACATTTTAGTTAAAAAATCAAAAGTATTATTGAAGGATGGAACTGTTCTCATACTGACTCTTTTATATGGATACAATTGATATTTTTAATTCTTTTTTTGTTATTTTTGACTAATTAAATACAATAATATAATAATTTTAAATTATATAAATACTAGTATTATTGATAAAATAATAATCTCTTTTTTTATTATTTTATTTAGGAGTTGTAAAATTAATGACTGATGTGGCCGTTTTATTACCTGCATATAATGAAGAGGTGTCTGTTGCCAGTATGGTAATATTATCCTCTAAATATGCGAAAGAAGTAATAGTAATAGATGATGGTAGTGCTGATAGAACTTCAGAAGTAGCTAAACTGGCTGGGGCTACGGTATTACGTCATAGTACTAATAGAGGTAAAGGTGTTGCTTTAAAAACTGGTTTTGATTATGCTAAAGATTTTGATATCATAGTTACAATTGATGCGGATGGACAACATAATCCTTCAGAAATACCATTGTTGATTAAACCTATTGAGGATGGTGTTGCAGATATTGTTAATGGAAGTCGTTATTTGTATGGTCATGAAACATCCACTCCTAAATTTAGGAGAGTTGGTCAAACAGTTTTGGATACGGCTACAAATATGGCATCTGGAATTAAATTAACTGATTCACAGAGTGGTTTCAGAGCATTTTCATCAAAATCTATCGATTGTTTTAATTTTGACCCTGAAGGATTCGGTATTGAAAGTGATATGCTTATCGAGGCTTCAAATAACAATTTACGGATTACTGAAGTTGAAGTATCTGTTCGTTATGATGTGAATACTACGACTGATAATCCATTTGTACAGGGTATGAGTGTATTATTGAGAATATTTGAGTTAATGAGATTCAATAGACCAATTTACTTTTATGGTGTTGGTGGTGCAATAATATTATTCTTTGGAATATTAATCTATTTGACTATAAGTAATTCGGTTTATTCTACAAATATTTACTTGTCTGCAGTAGGAATATTTGTTGTTTTAATGGGAGTAGTTATTATCTTATCTGGTGTATTAACAGATTATTTGAATAGATTTAAACATTAATTTACATATAATCAATTACTATTAAAAAAAGTTATATTATCTATAAAATAAATATTAACCTATAGTTAACTAAAAAACTTTGGAGAAATTATATGAATTTTGAAGATTATAAGGGTAAAGTTATATTCATTGGAGCAGGTCCTGGAGATCCTGACTTAATCACGGTTAAAGGTGCTGAAGCAATTAAAAATTCAGATGTTATTATTTATGCTGGTTCCTTGGTTAATCCGGCAGTATTGGATATCGCAAAAGAAGATGCAGAAATTTATGATAGTGCATCTATGAATTTGGATGATATCATTGATGTAATCAAAAAAGCACATGATGAAAATAAAATTACTGCACGTGTACATACAGGTGATCCTGCAATTTATGGTGCAATTGCAGAACAGATTAACCAATTAAAGGAATTGGATATTGGTTACACAATTATTCCTGGAGTAAGTAGTTTATTCGGTACTGCAGCAGCTTTAGAATCACAATTAACATTACCTGAGGTTTCTCAGACAATTATCATAACAAGGCCTGAAGGTAGAACACCTAAACCATCAAAAGAAGCATTAGCTAATTTGGCTCAACATAATGCTACTATGTGTATCTTTTTAGGTATCCATATGATTGATGATGTGGTATCAGAATTACTTAAAGAATATAAAGAAGAAACTCCTGTTGCAGTAGTTAAAAAAGCAACGTGGCCTGATCAAGAAATTGTTCGTGGAAACTTATCTAACATTGCTAAAAAAGTTCATGATGCAGGTTTTACAAAAACAGCTATGATTGTTGTGGGTGATGTTTTAGATCAGCAAAGTGGAGAACAATCTAAGTTATACCATCCAAAATTCGCACATATGTACAGAGATGCTGAATAATCATCTCAATTCTTTTTTTATCAATTTAATATAATAGTAAAAATAGTCTTTTTTTAAAAAAAAATAAGTTAAGGAGATAAATTTATAATTTTTCGTCTCTTAAATCTATTGTGTCG
>CADBRM010000132.1 GCA_902797085.1 uncultured Methanobacteriaceae archaeon | reverse complement strand
CCTGTAACAATAGTCAAATTACCATTAAACACTGTCGAGGACGCATGAGAAGTAACAACCTTCACATTATCAAAAGTTAAAGGTACTTCCTGTGAACTGCTGTTGTTTGCTGATGGGTTGATGTTGTCCGATTTTAATGTATAATTAACATTATCAATTGCAGTCCATCCATTTAGTGTCTCGATTTTTGATGAGGAAAAATAATTGGTGTTGGTTCGAATATTGTCAGATAATCTTCCAGTATTTCTGTTTACATATCTTCCATCATCATTAGAGGCATATATTTTAACATTGACTTTTTCTTCGATTCGTTTGTAATAGGATGTTGTGATAATACGTCTATCAATACCATACTTATCCATAGCAGCAATTTGTCTAGATGCGGCCATTATAGTTAAATTGTTTGTATAATCCTGATATTTTCCTTTAATAAAGTATATTGGATCATTTGGAACACATAAGAATTCACCAGGTTTTAATATTCCCATAAGTTTAAGTTTTCGGCTATTGTTGTGAATATATAATGCAAAGTTTCCATCAGGAGCTTTGATTACAAAATGTCCTCTACTTGCAGTATCCTTAACATTACAAATCATACTGAATGTTGAATTGTCTATTTTATTTGCATTGATTATTTGATGGGCAAGATTTTCTACTGAATGGCATGTGGAAGCTCCATCAAGTCCACCATTACCCATCAGCCATCCCTCTTTATTAATTATAGTATGGAAAAAGTATGATCCTTCACCTTTTGTTTGTATTATGAATGAAGAATTGTGTTTAATGTTCACTGTATTCATATATGGATCATCTCTTCTAAATGAAATTGCACTATCACCAGAATCGCCCTGGATTATTACTGTACAACAATCTCCACCAATAGAATCTTCATCATTATTATATGTCGGGGTAATTTTTTCTTTATATGAATTTTCAACATCTGTTGAAACTACATTATCCTCCGAAGCCATATCCTCTTTTTGAGAAATTATCGTATTATCAGACAGTTCACATGTATCATTTACATCAACTGCAGATACAACAGTAATGAATGAGAATAGTACTACTGTCAATATTAATACAGAGATATATTTCCCCATTATAATCCTCCTATTTTTTTATTAATTAATTCATCTACTTACAATTAATTGTACCTCAAATATGATCAATTATTTGAAAATCAGTAATTAAATAAGATAAATAAATTTTTTAATAAAAATCTTTTTCATATATAATGGTTTTTATTTATTTCTATTTAATATTTTGTTTGAAAGGACGTTTTAATGCTTTTTTAATTAAAATATTAAATAGTATTATGATAAGGACAATATGAATCCCTATAATTCATCTAATTATGAACTTATGATATTTTTTTAATACTTGGCTTAGATTAAAAATAGTTTTTACATGATTTAAAACTGTAGAATTTAATGTTATTGGAAGTTAAAAAAATAGTTTTTCTAAAAAAATCTGTTATAAAAATAGTCTCTGGAGTTTATGGAAAATGTGAAAAGAATTAATTAGAATTATTCTAATTGAATTGATTGAGCTTCTTCTTTTCTTATAGCTAAAGAAAATCCTTGAATTCTAATTTCTAATGGATAACCTAATGGTGCTTTTCTTTCTAATTTTACTGGAACCCCATTGATTAAACCCATTTCTCTTAAGTGTTTTCCAAGTGTTCCTTTTATACCATGTCTTTTGATTATTCCAGTTTCTCCAGGTCTTAAATCATCTACTGTTTTTGTCATATAAATTTCTCCTTTTAATTAATATAAGTTTTTATCATAGTCCATATCTTTTTGCCATTGATGATTATAATTAACCTATACCCCTAAAGGTACAATATATATTATAATTCGTATAGTATATAAAGATTGTTAAAATTTTAGGTTAAACTAACTTTATTATACTTTCTTGATTTCTATCAAATTTTGATAAAAAAAAATTTATGTTTATCAACCAAAATTGGAATTTTGGCTGATTTAGTATTAAACTAATTAAACATCCCGTTTTTATAAATATGTGATTTTAAATGATTTTATGTTCGTTTTTATAATTGGAGTTTTTTTGTATTTACCCATACCCCTATGGGTATACTATATACTATACCCCCTATGGTATATAAAGGTTAGCATCAAAAATGTCAAAAATATTAAAAAATGATTTATTTTATATAAAAATTAATTAATTTGGCAATTAATAAGTTACCCATTACGAAAAATATTGATAAAATAATCCACCTGAAAAACAGATCTGATATCTATAGATTTGAGTGAATAAAGAAATAAAAAGAATAAAAATAGATATAATCAATCTTAATATGACTACTAAGAATGATTTTAGGATATTATAATTATTAACATCATAATAATAGTTTTAATAAGTGATTTAAAAATCATATAATGTTATTTTTTTGAGTGTTGTCTTAATTAAATAAATACCTATACCCCTATAGGTATACTATATACTATACCCCCCAAGGTATATAAAGGTTAGCGTCCCAATTATAAATAATACCTTAAAACCATTAAAAAAAATTTAAATAAAAAAAAGCAATCGAAAAAAAGAAATATAAAAAAATGAAAATAAGTAAAAGATATCGATAAGCAATCATTTTTTTTTAACATTTAATAAAAAAACAAATTTACCTCTTCACAAAAAAACATTATCTAATCAATTAATAGACCACATCCCTTTCATTAGGAATTATTATACATGCTAAAATGTATAGGATAATACCCGAACCTACAAGACAAGTAAATACAACCCACAATAATCTGACCAATACAGGATCTACATCAAAATATTCAGATAATCCTCCACAAACACCAGCTATCATTCTTTCCCTCTCAGAACGATATAATTTTTTTTCAACCATAACAATCACCCTATCATCACTAATAAATATTAATTTTAAGTTCCACAATCATTTACGCTTTTTTGGAGCCGGAAGTTCATCATACATTGATTCCAAAAGTTTTTTGAGAAATTCCCTGTTTTCCACATCTTCAACAAGCAACATCTTCTTGGCACCATCATATGGCAATTCCATACTTGCATCAGGACATAATGTCAAGGCTGCTTTCACAGGTTTGACAAGAAAACGGTCATCATAAATGCCGCCAATAATCCTGCCACGGTAGTATATTATATACTCACCCATCATTGCCCTATAAGATATATCATCCAAATCGGACAGCTGCTCCAATATATATTCCAAATATTCCTTTCTTGATGCCATAATAATCAACTTCATAAGTTATTAATTAGTTATTCATTAAACCACTATTGTTTTTGGTTCATCTAATATTCAATAATTATTTCTTTATACATATAATGATTACGATTACATTCTTTAGTCAAATTCCGTGATATGGGGATTAGTGTATTGCCCATGATCTTGTGTTTTGTCATCATATTGTATTGAAAAAGCCGGACATCTATGTAGACACCTTAAACAAATTAAACAGTTATCTACAATCCAGACAGGTTTTCCATCAATAAGTTCTATTGCATTAATTGGACAATCCTCGGCACAAATACCACAGGAAATACAGTTATCAAGAACATGTAAATGTTCAGTTTTACTCTCCAAATTATAAACTTCTTCATATCCTGATTTATCTTTTTTGAAATTTAATCTGGGATTAATAGGTATTTCGGTTTTATCTTTTATTAGTGGAATAATAAAGTCTAACTGTTTTTCCACATATTCCATTTCTATATCCACTTTATCCTTATCAGAATAATCAAATACAACCGTCCATGTATCCGGCATAGCAACTTCAAATTCCGCATCTAATTTTATTTTCATGTCATTTAAGTACTCGTTAATGTAACCTAAGGCATAACCCGTTGTTGTACCATAACTAGCTATACTATAAACATAGGTGTCTTCGTTAATATTAATAGTTACCTTGGAAAAAAATTCATCCACCAATGATGGTAACTTTAAGAAATATGTGGGAACTATTATTCCTAATGATTCATTTTCCGGAACATCTAATTCAAAGATTTTTTCTTTCATGCATTCAATAATGGAAATACACCTTTCATCAGTGTCTTCACTTATTCTCTGAGCCAAATATTTGTTGTTTCCTGTTGCAGAAAAGTAAATAATCATAACAATCACCAATTATTAATATTTATTACTATGATAATATAAATAATTAAAATCCTGGAGAATTAGATGTAAATTTAGCGAAAATTCGTCAATAACTAAAAAAAAAGTAGTAAAAGGAATTAAAATCCTAACAATGTCTTTAAACCGATTAAAATTAATACAACCCCACCAAGTATAAGGAATTTGTCACCAAAGTAATCACCCAACTTCTTACCTAATAAAATTCCACTAACACTTATTAAAAATACTGTCACACTGGTAATTATTGCCGGAACAAATATGTTAGTATCCAATAATGCAAAAGAAACCCCTATGGCAAATGCATCTATACTGGTTGCAAGGGCCAGAAGCGTAAGCTCCTTAAAAGAAAACTCATCGACAAACTCTTCATCTTCATTTTCTAAACTTTCCCTTATCATATTTAATCCGACAATTAGGAGTAATATGAATGCAATCCAAGGAGCTAATGACGTTACAAATTCAGTAATAGTCACCCCGGCAAAATAACCTATTATAGGAAAAAACAAATGGAATACTCCAAAGAATAAACCATAATACATTATTTGCGATGTCTTCATATTTTTTTGTGTGAATCCCTTGGTTAAGGATACACTAAATGAATCCATAGAAAGTGCCACAGCTATCAATACAATTGAAATAAAGTCCATAAAATCATCATAATATTTAATTAATATTATTTTTTACTTCATTATTAATATAAATAACTAAATAAAGATTTATGAAAGCCTAAACTCATGTATAAAGTTTATATGATGAAAAAAAGTATTTAACAAAAAGATTAAAAGATTAGTAAAAAACACCAGCCAGAAAATAATTCCTTCTTCGGCAATAATGATATAATAAAATTTTGTTGACAAAGATATGTTACGAACAATAAAATAATACTTTTAAACACTCCATTTAACAAAAAAAAAACTCATTCATATCATATTGTCATGTTTTTAGTGATTCCCAATAATTGAGGATATATATACAGAGATTTTGATAAAAAAAATATTTCTTATAAAATACATTTATGGCAGGAAAAAATAGGAAGAAACTGATCATTATATGGTTAATAATAATAAAAAACTTCCTATCAGGTATATTAATGATAAAATACACGGATTAATATAAAATACCGCCAAACTAAAACAAAAATTAAATATCTTTAATAACAAATGCATGAGGATCCTCCTTCTTCTAAAAAATAATTCGTAACTTCAATTTATTACATCCTTATAATTTATCTTTATTTTATGTGTTATAATCATTTATAGATTATTATTTTATAATGATGGACAAGTTATTGAACAATAAAT
>CADBRM010000131.1 GCA_902797085.1 uncultured Methanobacteriaceae archaeon | reverse complement strand
GCATTACTGAACATATTACCTCATCACCTGGCCGATGCACACATGAACGGTACAGTTCACATCCATGACTTAGAGTTCTTTGCAGGCAGACCAATCAACTGTTTACAACATGACTTAAGACAGTTTATTAGATACGGATTAAAAGTGGATGGTACAGGAGACCACACAAGTGTAGCAGGATCCCCAAATCATATTGAAACATTAATGAACCATTCCGGAGAAATCATGTTAGCTGCACAACAAAACATGAGCGGTGGACAGGCAATGAGTCTCTGGAACGTCTTTGTAGCACCATTTGCAGTAGGCCTTCCATACGACAAAATCAAACAGGCAGTTGAGATGTTGATATTCAACCTCAATATGGCATACGCTGCAAGAGGAGGACAAGTTCCATTTACAAGTATAGGACTTGAATTCACAGTACCTGACTTCCTTAAAAACGAACCGGCATACGGACCTGGAGGAAAAGTGGTTGGAGTATATGGAGACTATGAGAAGGAAGTAAGATTACTCCAAAAAGCATTTACTGAAGCACTTATTAAGGGAGACTCTGAAGGTAAACCACACCTTTTCCCTAATACAATATACTACCTGAGAAAAGAATGCTTAAAACCTGAATTCCAGGAAGATATTGACAGAGTACATTACTTATCAGCAAAATTCGGAACTGCATATTTCATCAACATGTTACCAAAATATATGGGAAATATGGCAAACTACATGGGTTGTAGAACAAGATTATCCGATAACTGGACTGGAGACTGGGAAAAAGACTGTCTTAGAACAGGAAACTTAGCATATGTTACAATGAACCTTCCACGTATAGGATACAATGCCCGTGATGAAAATGAAATCTTTGACTATCTTGACGATTACATGAACATAGTTGAAGAAGTATTGATGATTAGAAGGGAAAGAGCACTCAAATGTCTAAATGATTACAAACTCTTACCATTCTTAACACAAAAAATGGGAGAAGACCCATATTATCAAGTGGACAACAGTACACTCTCCTTCGGATTTGTTGGATTGAATGAAATGTTATTAGCACAAACCGGAGCTGGATTAGAAGACCCCGAATCCAACAAATTAGGACACAAAGTACTTGAACATATTAATGATAGGGCAAATCAACTTAAAAGTGAAACCGGCCTAAGATGGGGAGTTATCCAAACTCCTGCAGAAAGTACCGCATACAGATTTGCTACAATGGACAGAGAAAAATTCCCTGACCAAGTAATTTGTAATGGTGACAGCAATGCATCATATTACACAAACAGCAGTCACGTACCTGTAGATACAGCAATGAGTTTACCTGAAAAAATAAAAATTGAATCAGATTACCACCCATTAACTCAAGGAGGACACATATTCCATGCATTCATGGGTGAATCATACAGTGACCCTGACAGTTTAATGAGTTTAACAAGCAAAATCGCACGTAAAACAGATATTGGTTTCTGGGCATACAGCAGTGCACTAAGTTTCTGTGTAAACTGTAAAACATTAATGAAAGGATTACAATCCACATGTACACACTGTGGAGAAACTAAAAACGTGGAATGGTATGATAGAATTACAGGATACGTACAACAAGTAGGTCATTCAGAAAGTGCATCCGGTGGATGGAATGCAGGTAAAAAACAAGAATTATTAGACAGAAAAAGATGGGAACAATAAACATCAATTCCCTTCTCTTACTTTTTTTTAATTTAAATATTTATCATCTATTTTTACAGCTGTCCCATAAGCTGCTATTAGCACATCTGGTGGAATCTGTTGATTATAATTTGTATATTCAATTTCGATGTCAATAACTGCATTGGCATTTAATTTCAAAGCTTCTTTTTCCAAATTATGTAAAATATATTTTCTTGCAATAGCATAATCATTGTATTTGATTAATTTCTTATCTTCGGCAGTGGCCCCTATGTATTTAATTCTATCCACAGTTTTTTTCTCTTCAAATTCAACAACATCCTCAGCGAAAACCAGACCATAATACTCTTTAATAGGAATATCAGGTTTAGAATTAAAAATATGCACACCCAACTTCTCTGTTTCTTCAATATCACTGACAGTTACCGGCGAATTATCCACTTTATGGAATACCCTTTCAATAAGACCCCCCGTTACTCCAAACAGATAAGTTATAGCTAAAAATACCATAATTATCAAATAATTTATCAACAGTGGAAAAGCTGCCTGTAACATTAATAAGAATCCACCTACTGTGAAAATATTAAATGATAACGGCTGCGCTGGAAATAACCAGCCAATTCCATTAGTTAGGAAGAACAATATTATTGAACTGATTGCTCCAGATGATTTTTTCCTGGTTAAATCAGATACCAATGTTTCTACGAAACCTGCAACAACAGGTGCAATGAAAACATCAATATTTACACCAAAAATTACTAAATGCATTTTTATACAAAATGCCGTAATCAGTAGTCCAACAAGTAATCCTGATAAAATTGACAGTGCCAGATAAACTGTATCCTTCGAAAAAATTCTATTCCGCAAATTCATATCTAATCTAATGATATTTATATTATCCATAACAATAAATTTTTCTAAGGAAAACTTGTATAATAATTAAGATACAAACAATAATATAGGAAAAAAATTGATTTACCATTTTCTAATTAAAAGATAATTAGGGAATAAAAACCATAATATTCAAGAAATACAAAAGGAGGACAACAATGAAAAACGTGGATTTGCTAGTTTTAGGACATACGGCTTTCGATTATATAATGGAAGTAAAAGAATTTTCAAAGATTAACACATCAGCTATAGTTGAAAAAATGGAAACATTAAATGGTGGAGCTGCAGGTAATGTAGCCGTTGTTGCCAGTAAAATGGGATTGGATGTAGGACTGATTTCTTGCATCGGTAACGATTTTAAAGATAGCGACTATGAAAAAGAAATGTTGGAAGAAGGTATTGACATATCCGATATGATTGTTTCCGAAAAAGCTAAGACACCTACAGCATTTGTTTTAACAAATCCTGAAGATCAACAGATGTTCTACTTCTATTGGGGAGCTGCCGAAGAATATCAGAAAACAGACGTTCCTAAAGAAGCAATAAATAATGCACGTGCCGTACACCTAGCAACAGGTGATCCTGAATTTAATATTAAATCAGGCAAATATGCATATGAAAATAACAAGTTAGTTTCATTTGATCCAGGACAGGATCTACACCTATATTCTACAAAAGCTTTACAAGAAATGGTTAAAAATTGTAACATATTATTTGGAAACGAACACGAAATTGACCACATATGTGATTTGTTAGAAAAAACCATTGATGAATTATTAAATGAAGGATTGAATATGATCATCCAAACGTTAGGAGACAAAGGAAGTAAAATTTACATAAAAGATGAAGATCCTATAAATATCGAAGTTGTTCCAACAACTGCTGTTGACCCAACCGGTGCCGGAGATTCCTATAGAGCTGCATTCCTAAGTTTATTCTTAAGAGATAATGACATAAAGACATGTGGACGTTTTGCCAGTACCGTATCCTCATACATTGTAGAAACACAAGGAACTCAAACAAATATTCCGACCGCCGACCAAGCATTAGCAAGAATGAATGATAATTGGTCTGATGAAGAATATTAATCAATAACCTTCTCCTCCCACAACCTATTTTTTTTAAAAATTATTTCGCAAAACATTGACAGTTATCAATAAATGTTAATTGAAAAAAGTGCATTTTTATCAACATTTTTGAAAATAGCTATAAAATTTAATTAACAAAGTAATTAAAAAATAAATTAAGCTTTAATTTTAAAAATAAACTCTATTAACCTTTAAATAGTCTTATAAACTATACTATAATTAGTTTATTATGAACATAACATTTCAGTGATAATGAAAAATTTACTGAATGTGTCTTGATATTAAACAAAATTATAATTAAAATGGAGTAATGTAAAATGACACAAATGACCGAAGCAATGAATGGTAATATTACAGAAGCCATGAAACAAGTTGCTGCAGATGAAAAATTAGATCCAGAATACATCAGAAAAATGGTTGCAAAAGGATACATTGCTATACCTGATAACAACCAAAGAGAAACAGTAGCAGTGGGTATTGGAAAAAATTTAAGAACCAAGGTAAATGCCACTATAGGTACTTCAACAGATATAGTTAACTTAGAAGAAGAACTAGAAAAAGCAAAAGCTGCTGAGGCAGCAGGTTGTGATACCCTCATGGAATTAAGTATTGGAGGGGACTTGGATCACATAAGAAGAACAGTCCTCAAAAATACTGAAAAACCTGTAGGAAGCGTACCAATTTATCAGACCGCTGTGGAAGCTATTGAAAAAGATGGTTCTGCAATTAACATGGACCCTGATGAAATGATCAAAAACATCGAAAAACAAGCCAAAGATGGTATCGACTTTATGGCTATACACTGTTCAGTAAACAGAGAAACCCTTAAAAGATTGAAAAGACAGGGAAGAAACGGTGGATTAGTAAGTAGAGGAGGTTCATTCATTTCATCATGGATGGTACACAATGATTGCGAAAATCCTTTATATGAAAATTACGACCAAATCTTAGACATTGTAGAAGAATATGATGTGTGTTTAAGTATGGCTAATGCAATGAGAGCCGGAGCATTAACTGATTCCACAGACAGAGCTCAAATACAAGAACTGATTATTTTAGGTGAATTAGTAGATCGTGCAAGAGAAAGAGGAGTTCAAACTATTGTAGAAGGTCCTGGACATATACCTATCAACGAAATTGAAACAAACATCAACATACAAAAGAAAATGTGTAACAACGCTCCATTTTATATGTTAGGTCCAATAGTAACCGATATTGCACCAGCATATGACCACATCGTTTCTGCAATTGGTGCTGCACAATGTGCTAAATC
>CADBRM010000130.1 GCA_902797085.1 uncultured Methanobacteriaceae archaeon | reverse complement strand
TATCAAATAAAAAGAGTAAAACAATAACATCACATATAATAAGGAAAATTAACCAAATAAAAAAAAGATTAAATGAATTATTCAATTTTTAAAGTATTCCTAAATAATTTTTCAATTTCTTTTTTAGTGTCTTCACCATAATAATAATTATTTATATCAGTTACTAAAGAAAAACAAGCCAATTCATAAATAACCTTATTTAAAGCTAATCCCATGTCAGTCAGTTTATATTCTATCGTCGAATCCTCTTCATTAACAATACGTTCAATTAAACCATTGCTTTCCATATCTTTAAGACAATTAGACAAGACTTTATTAGACAAATTAGGTTTACCCTCTTTAAATTCATTAAAATGAGATTTCCCAAAAAACATGTCCCTAACAATTTGAATTACCCATTTTTTACTAATCAATTTCATTGCTTCTTCAACAGGGCAACGATTAAGAACCAAATCCGGATTTTGCATTAACAGACCACCTTAATATTACATTTATCAAAATATCATTATTAAGTTTAAGTAACCAAATAGTAACTTAATTTTTATCTGAGTAACTAATAAGTTACCTTATCTATTTATAAATAAATATCGAATATTATAACAAGTAATTATTTACTTAGAGAAATAGGAGTGAATTAGTTATGTACAAATTAAATTCATGGACAGAAAAAAGTAGAATTAAAAACTCAAAAATTGCAAACAGTTACTTTACAAAAATTTCAACTGCTTGTGGTAGTGAAGTAAACACAGCATGCGGAACAGAAACAACCTCAACAGCATGCGGAACAGAAACAAACACAGCATGTGGTTCTGAATTGTTTAACTAAATTTATTGTTGATTATGAATCCTTAATCCTTTTTTGATTAAGGATTTTTTTATCGAATTAAAAAGTGACTTTTTATGGCTGATTTTTTTGCATTTCAATGGCATATCACAGATGATTGTGATCAAAGGTGCAAACATTGTTATATTTTTTCAGAAGATAATGATAAACCCATCCTTACTATGAGTTATGAAAACATTAAAAAAATATTCGAAAATTGTTTGAAAATGTGTGAAAAAACTAATAGGATTCCTTATTTCAACATCACCGGTGGAGATCCCCTTTTACATCCTGATTTTTGGAAAATACTTGAATTAGTAAAAGAGAACAAAGTACGTTTCGGCATTTTAGGAAATCCTTTTCACTTAAATGATAAAGTATGTAGAAAATTACGTTCATACGGTTGTGAATTCTATCAGTTATCCCTTGATGGACTAAAAGAAACTCATGATTATTTCAGAAAAGACGGCTCGTTTGACACCACTCTAAAAAAAATTGACAGTTTAAAAAAGGCCAATATACATGCAAACATAATGACAACCGTTTCTAAAACAAACATAAATGAAATTCCGAAAATAATTGACAATGTCGTTGAACATAACGCAGATTTATTCTCCTTTGCTAGATATTGTCCTACTAGTTTAGAAAAGAGTTTTCAGATGTCTGCAGAAGAATATCATGAATTATTAAATATTTGTTGGGAACGTTTTGAAGAATATAAAAATTCAAATACAAAATTTAATTTGAAAGATCATTTATGGACCTTATTCCTATATGAGAAAGGTTTATTTGAAATATCTCCCGAGCTGGAAGATGATGTTATTTATGATGGCTGCAATTGTGCAAACTCTCATTTAACCATTTTACCGAATGGTGATGTATATGCTTGTCGCAGAATGGAAAGTAAAGTGGGTAATGCGTTAGAAGAGGATATCTATGACATATTCTTTGGAAATGAAATGAACAGTTATAGACAATATGAAAAATTCGAAAAATGTTCAAAATGTGAACTTCTACGTTTTTGTAGGGGCTGTCCGGCAGTAAGCTATGGTACAACAGGCGACATGTATTCTGCCGATCCACAATGTTGGAAGGAAGTGTAGTAATGAAAGCAGTAATATTAAAAAGAACTTGTGAAGCTAATGAATTGGTTACCAGTGAAATAAATATTCCAAAAATTAAGGAAGGATATGTTCTTGTAAAAATTAATGCTTTTGGTATTAATCGTTCAGAAATTATTCTTAGGCAATATGAAGCTGATGAAGACCATATAACTCTCCCAATAGTACCGGGAATTGAATGTGTAGGTACTATAATTGAATCTTTAAGTGATGATTTTAAAAAGGGAGATAGAATCGTATCATTGATGGGTGGTATGGGCAGAAGTTTTAATGGAAGTTATGAAGAATATGCATTACTTCCTACAAAAAATGTATTTAAAATTAAGGGCAAATTATGGAATTCTTTAAGCACTGAAGAGATTGCTGCAATTCCCGAAACTTATTTCACAGCATTTGGTTCATTATTTGAATGTTTGATGTTAAATTCAGATGATGTTTTATTAATTAGAGGCGGAAGCAGTGCAACTGGATTAACTGCACTTGCTTTAGCTAAAGTTATTGGCTGTAAAATTATTACAACCTCCAGAAAAAAGGAAAGAGTTTCCAAATTACTCTCCCTAGGTGCAGATTATGTTTTGATTGATGATGACAATCTATCGGACAAAGTTCATGAAATATACCCTGGAGGTGTCAGCAAAATTTTAGAATTGATTGGTCCAAAAACCATGAGTGATTCTTTTAAATGTCTTGAAAAACAGGGAATCTGTTGTGTAACTGGTGTTTTAGGTAATCAGGAATTTATTAAAGAATTTGATCCCATTAAATATCTTCCCAACGGTAAATATTTAACATCTTTCTTTAGTAATCATCCTACACAGGAAATTATTGATGATATCTTTGAATTTGTTATTGAAAATAATGTGCAAACAAGCATTGCAAGTGTATTTTATTCACTGGATGATATTTGTAAGGCACATGAATTAATGGAGAGCAACAACGCTCAAGGAAAAATTATTATAAAATTAGAAGATTTTGAATAGGATGTGACACTATCGTTAGCAAGAAAGAATGTTTAATGCAAATTAGAGAAGTAATAGACGGTGTTCTCAGTACTGTTGATAAAAATGGTAACAGTCAAAGTAGAATCATCGACATTATGCATATTGATGAAGATACTGTTTATTTCTTAACCGCCCGTGGAAAAAACGTTTATGATGAACTGATTAATCATCCACAAATGAGTTATGTTAGCTTCAAGGATAACAAATCCGTTCGTATTGAAGGTATTGCTAAAAAATTATACAACCAGAAAAAATGGATTGACCTGATGTTTGATGAAAATCCTTACATGAATAATGTATACCCTGGAGATACCAGATACATTCTAGAACCGTTTAAAATTGTTGAAGGAGAAATGGAATTCTTTGATCTGACTAAAAAGCCTATTTTTAGGGAAAGCTTCATCATAGGTGATGGTGAAATTAGAGGCAAAGGATTTGTTATTACGGAAAAATGTATAGAATGCGGTTTATGTAAAATGTTATG
>CADBRM010000129.1 GCA_902797085.1 uncultured Methanobacteriaceae archaeon | reverse complement strand
CTCAGCTGTTAGTGCTGAGGATGTTGAAGTGGTTTATGGTGAGTCTATTGAAGTTGTTGTAACTTCAGAGAATGCAACTGGTGTATCATACAAAGTTATTGGTACAGATGGTATAGTTAAAGAAGGTACAGTTAATGTTGGTGAAAACATTGCTGGTCTTGACTTAGCAGCCGGTGAATACACAGTCAACCTAACAACCATGACTAATAGTAATTACACATCCAGTAGTTATACCTCTAAGATTACCGTTAATGTTGATTCTCGTGGCAGTGTTACTGAAGCAGTTGTATCTAATAATACTGCTGGTAATGTAACTATTGATGTTACTGTTGTTGATGCTGAGACTGGTGAACTTGTTCCTAATGGTTCTGTTGAAATATTAATCAACGACACTGTAATAGGAACTGGTGAAATCGAAGACGGTAAAGCAATAATTCCGGTTGATATTGATGAAATTGGAATTTATGATATTGATGTCAGATTCCTTGGTAATGAAAACTATACTGGTAGTGATGAGTTACTAAGTGATGTTGAAATTGCTGGAAGAGACGCTACAATAACTCCTGAAGTTACCAATAACACTGTTGGTGACACAAGTGTTGCTGTACATCTTTCTGACACCTTAACAGATGAACCAATAAGCAATGCCACAATCATCATAACATTACCTGATGGTACAAAAATACTTTCACAAACTGATGAAAATGGAATGCTGGAATTACCAGTTGATTTACCTGCAGGACTTAACAACATAACAGTTGAATTTGCAGGTGACGGTATCTACAACGCTTCAACAAGTCAGTTAACAGTTGATGTTGTCAAACGTAACGCAACACTAACTCCAACTATAGAAAATATAAATGGAAATGCAACTGTAACAATTGAAGCTGTTGATTCAAGAACAGATAATCCAATTACTGAAGGATTAATTGAATTGAATTTACCTGATGGAACTAAAGTAACTGAACCATTAAATGAAAATGGTACAGCTATCTTTGAAAACATTCAAGTTCCTAAAGGAATTTCAGATATTAATGCTACATTACTTGAAAACCCTGTTTATAACAAAGCAGATACTAACCTGACAATTGACAATCCGGTAATCATTATAAAAATCGGTACTTGGAAGTTAATAATACCTAACGGCACAGATAACAATGCTACTATAGATGAT
This sequence comes from uncultured Methanobacteriaceae archaeon, assembly GCA_902797085.1. GTDB lineage: Archaea > Methanobacteriota > Methanobacteria > Methanobacteriales > Methanobacteriaceae > Methanosphaera. The sequence goes on along the minus strand of CADBRM010000129.1, from coordinate 2,772 downwards.
AATGTAACGGATAATACGCCTGTTACTCCTAAAGTCTCTAACAAATATCCAAATGCCAAGTATTCAAACAATAATAGAAACAGTCAATACAATAAATATAATAGAAATAGTGAATATGGTAAGTATGATGCCTATAATAATTATAGAAACAGATACAACAGGTATAACAATTACAGAACTTCTTCCAGACCTTCTGGTGGAAACACTATAATTATACCACCATTAACTAAGGAAAAATATCTGATATTGATTACATTATTCAGCGAATACTTTGATGAAGATATGAGTTTCTCAGACTTTGTAGCTATATTAAAACTTAACGGTATTGAAATAGCAACAGTAAGTAACTGGGATGAAAATGGGGAAATGGTCTTAGAATTTGATAATTTTGATGAAGTTCCTGACACTATTGAATTGCATGACAATTCCAACAATGTTAAAGACTACAGTCAGAACATTGACAAGAATAACGCTGCAAGCAGTTCAGGAGAAATAGATGGTGGAGACATAGAAGTTGAAACAACTTCTAACTACCATTCAAATGGTAATGCTAATTCAAACACTGGTGGAAGTTCCAATTCCAATGTGAATTCGAATTCCAACTCAAATAGTGTTGAAGAAGCAGTTGCTTAATCTACTTCAACATCAAATTTTTAAATCCTCAAGATTTCAATCCACATGTAATTATAACATATTAGAATCATTACATTAAAATCTTAGTAAAAGACTAATTGTAAAAGTCTTAAAACATTATTACTGATATAAAAATTCCTTTTTTCTTTTTTTATTTTTTTTAAGCAGTTACTTTTTAAATTAAAAGTTATGATTAAAATAATCATCTAATAATCTTTAACTAGGTTCCTAACATCATGTATTTATTAGTATAATAAAATATAAGATAAAGTATATGTATAGGGTACTTGAAAAATTATATTTTTTAAAGACTTAAAAACTCTTCTTTTATATAAAATAAGTATATATTATTCTTTGTTTTTAGTGGTACTAATGATAAATATTCATTTAAGTAAAAAGGGTCTTCTTTGACCCTAAAATTTAAATACTATGCTTTACACATATTTATTTGGAGATAAAAATGTTACCAAGTATTAATTATAGTAAAGAAGACCCAAAATTATGTTTGTTAAAAGAAATACTTAATATTATTGATGATAAAAAAAACGTATAGAATTATTGATAGATTGAGTGTACATAATATCAATAAATTTCAGAATATGATAAAAATATTATTAGGAAGTATGTTCTTTGAATATACAATTAGTAATTTAGTCATGGAATTAAATCGTCAAAATGATCTCCAAACTTATTTTAATATTGACGAACTACCTACCGAAAAACAAGTATATGAGTTTATGAGCAAAGTTTCACCAGAAACTATCAATCAAATGGTAAATAACATACTAAAACCATATTATTCTAAAAATAGAGAAGTAATTGCACGTTATACAGTAGATGCAACACCTGTTGAAGTCGACATTAATCACATTAAAAAGTATATTAAACCAGAGTATTTGGAAGATTTAAAGCTCAAATAGGGCTATTCCAAAACTAAAGGTAGTTACATAGGATTTAAACTAACAGTAACCCTAGATAACAAAAGTAAATGTCCAATATCAATACTAATTCATCCAGGTTCACCACATGACTCAAAAATATTTGACAACGTATTAAAAGAACTGAAAAGAAGAAAACTATTTAAAAAAAGAACAATAATCTTATTCGATAAAGGTTATTACTCCTATAAAAACTACAGAATAGGCTTAAACATCTACAAAATCATCCCAGTTATCTTTCCAAAATACAAAACCACAACCCAAAAACTAGAAGACAATCTTTCATATCCATTAGATATATATAATTCTCGTACATATAAAGAAGATAAACAAGAATTTAATCACCTAAAACACATATTAATTGAATATATTAATAATTGGGAAGATTTAAAACCAGTAAGAGGATTAATGGAAGATTTCTTTAAAGTAGGCAAAGATGCATTTGGACTAGGTAAATTTCACAAATATACAACCAAATCAATAACTAAAAGCATCTATTTATACATATTATTAACAGCACTATGTGTACAACAAGGATATGATACAAAAACTAAAATGCAACAATTAGCAGAAGGAAATATAGAACTACAACCACCAAAAAAACATAGAAACAAAAAGAAAACAAAAAAATCAAAAAACAACAAAAAAAACAAAAGTACCCTACAAAACAGGACAACAAAAATTAGTCATTAAGACAATAGAGAAACAAATAACCTTACTTGAATACACTTAACTCAAGTACCCTATTTTATTGAATTGAAATTTAATTGGTATAATGATGAAACTCACTTTATAAAAAAGTGAATAGATTTAATCACCAACTATTTTTAACTATTTTTTCCATAATCGTTACATAGAATAATGAGGATAAAAAAATTTTTTTCTTGTTCATTAAACTGTTAAAATAACGAATCAATTTAGAATACATGTACCTAAAAGAACAAAAATTATACCAATTTTCAAACAAGGCTCAAATCCTCATCAACAGAAATTTTATTCTAGGAATAACATACTTTATTGAAGGACAAAGATATAATGATTCGTCATATGAAAATCTATAAGAGTACCTGTATTATTAACAAGTTGTATTTATATAAGATATAACATATTATCTTTTATGACAAAAAAACTAAACTTTTTTCCAAATGAAAAAGTATTACATTCCTTTGAAGATGAATTATACCAATATGCTGTTGAACAT
>CADBRM010000128.1 GCA_902797085.1 uncultured Methanobacteriaceae archaeon | reverse complement strand
TTACCAGTGCATCATATACTGTGCTGATGGGGTATTCCACCAATACTTTCTTTTTTGTCTCTGCAAACATAGGCTTTCACTCTAATTAATTATATGCTCTGCAACACATATATAATGTCTGTATTCACTGTTCTTCCATTATTCTTTGCAGTGTACCCTTATCATTAGGGTATTTATCATGACAATATCCCTCCTGAACTATATCTGTATAACGGGATGATTGTCTTAATCCCCTAAGTAATGTATTTTATGCTATTTCTTGTCGATTCAGATTCCTGATTGATTGGAATATCTTCAGCCGAAAATGGACATATACAATTATTTTTGTAATGTTATTCTTTCTTCACCAGTAATGTAACAGACTGTTAACACAATTTACCTTTTAAACAAATTTTTACTAAACGATGCATCAATAATTCAATAAGCTTTTAATAAAAGATTATATAGAATGATAACCGCTAAAAAAATTTTATTATAATAATGTTTAGGAAAGGATTTTTATGAAAAATGAAATCATTAAAAAAATGTTCTTATTCATTTCACTGTTAATCATATTTGTAGGAATTGCATATGCCTCAGAAGCTGATAACACTTCGATAAATACTGACACAGGCATTCCTGATGACACGGCACAATCACACATTGCCACTTCTACCGATAGTGATTACAATCAAATTTACAAGAATGAAGACGCTATCGTTAATAAAAATACTAAAGACAGTGCCAAGGAAGCTAACTCAAGAATCCCAACAAAGGTAACCATCAATCCCATTAGGACTACACAATATACTGACAACGTTACAATATCAGGAAACTATAAGGACACTACCGGAAGAATACTTAGATACACGACATTAATGGTGAAAATCAATTCGAACACATATACAACAAAAACGGATAATTTTGGACAATTTTCACAAAGTTTTAGAACAAACTCGGTTGGAACAAATACTGTCAGCATTTCATATCCTGGAAACACAATATTTGAAGGCAACACAACAACCAACACCTTTCTGGTTACAAGACAAAGCAGTAACTTAACAATTTACCCCATCAAAACAACACAATACAGCGATTACACCACAATTAGTGGTAAATTCACAGACAAAAATGGAGTATTATTAAGATACACACCCGTGACACTGGAAATAAACGGAGCAAAATATTCGACATCAACAAACAAGAATGGAATATTCTACTTCAACTATAAAACAAACAGGATTGGAACAAATACTGTTACGGCAAGTTATCTTGGTAACATGAAATATGCTCCGGCAAGCTGCTCCAACAGATTCACTGTAGTCAATAAAGATACTAAAATTGAAATAGAAAATGCCGATAATGTAGAATTCACCGATTTTTCACGAATAAGTGGTTTTTATAAGGATGCTAGCAATAACCCCTTAAGATATACCACATTAACAGCATATATCAATGGAGAAAAATCTTACACTAAAACCGATGCCTTGGGAGAATTCACATTATACTATAAATCCAAGCTCGTCGGAAAAAATAATGTTACAATAACTTATCCCGGAAATGCAAGATATAAAGGTGCTTATGCTACTACAACATTTAATGTCACCAGTAAAACCACCCACCTATCAGTAAACGCCCATGATGTACAATATTCCGATGTGGTAACTATAACCGGACACTATTACTATAACGATTACCGTGAATTGAGATACACTACAATTAATTTAAATATCAATGGTGCAAGATATTATGTAAAAACTGATCAAAACGGACGTTATGACTTTAAGTATAAAGCATATAAACTGGGATTAAATAACATAACAGTATCATACCCCGGAAATCCAAAATTTTCTGCAGCGAGCACTTCAGCAACATTCCATGTTACACCAAAGGATACAAGAATTGAATTAATTGATTATGATACTGTGGAAGAGATAAATGATCATCTTACATTGTATGGAAAATATGTTGACAGTAGTGAAAATCCTTTAAGATATACTACATTAACTGTTGACATTAATGGAAACAGATATTATACAAAAACGGATAGCATGGGGAAATTCTCATTTGGTTTCAAGCCTAAACCATGGACAGAAAATGTTGTAACGGTATCATATCCGGGTAATGAAAAGTATACCGGAGCATCAACTACAACTAAAAAATCATTATTTGACACATCATTGATGTTAAACAAAATTGAGAACGGAGTAATCAACGAAAATGTAACCATAAGCGGATATTTAAAGGACAATACCCGAGGCTATCATTTATATGGTATGCCTATCAAAATAACCGTTAATGGAAAGACCTATCTTACCACAACAGAAGAGGATACCTTTAAACTTACATATGTGGCCAGCAAAATAGGAGTTAACAACATCACAGTATCCTTTGAAGGAACAAACAAATACACAAAATCAATTAATAAAACAACATTACTAATAAAGGGTGCTCCAACAAAAATTACCCTGATAAATACCGTTAAATCATCCGATGGAGAATACACCATAATTAAAGGATATGTCAATGACTATAACGGCAATATGCTGAAAAACATACCTTTAAAATTGAATATTGATGGAAAAACGTATTATACACAAACAAATGATGCCGGAAGATTCCAATACTATTACAGAAACACCAGCAACACACGCCATACATTAACTGTATACTTTGAAGGAAATGGAAAATACGATAATAGCCAAATGCAAATAACTTTCACACCTCAAAAAGAGGGTGAATTTGAAATATTGACACCGCATTCAAAAGAAACAGAAGATGATCCCTACTATATTGATGTAAATTCAGAGAGAATAATAGGTAATGATTATTTCTATGGATGGTACCAGTTATATGATGGTCAGGGACCGCCAGGACCTTCAGTAATCCAACATGGAAACAATAATCTTGATGATATTACATCAAATAGGATTACTGGTGTAATATTTTATTTCAAAAACAACAACAATGGAAATATAATTCATAGAAAGGCAAATGAAATCTGGGACATATACTATAACACGGAAAATATACCCGGATATACTCCATATAAAGCAGTAGTAACCTACCGTCCACTAACCGAAACAGAGATATACAACTATTACCATGAATTCAAAAAAATATAATGAGAGATATTACGTAGAAATATAAAATAAAAAAAGAGGATATTCTCCACACTCCCCTCCCCTTTCATAGGCTATGGCAAATCATTTTCTGAAACCACTATACATTAATTCTCAATTGTTTTAACATTGCATTAAACTTCTTTTATCCTTCCAACCTTTTAGTATTCATTTTATGGGTGTAATCTGATAAAAAAAAATAGTTAATGTTTTGGTGGTTAGTAGTCTATCATATATCCGTATCCGTTTGTTCCCACGTATCTGTGCACTCCTTTTTTATCACTGCTTTTTGCTG
>CADBRM010000127.1 GCA_902797085.1 uncultured Methanobacteriaceae archaeon | reverse complement strand
GATATATTTGACAATATCTACGTCAGTGAAAACACTTTCATAAATTTCAAGAGGGAACATGAAGGTAAAAAGAATTTCAGGGAGGAAAATCCACTCCATGAACCATACATTAAGCTGGATTGGATTATTTCAAAATATTCTCCTCCGGAATTGAATAAACTGAGAATCATTGGCAGCAAGAGTAACGATGAGGACTTTGACAGGATAGGTGAATTCAATTTCAGGGAGTTGTCTTTTGATGTATATGAATCTAATGGAGGACACTTGAAGGGTGAAATTGTTTTAGTCGATAAAGAGAATAGGATAGTGTTTACGGGGGATATCTTTGTTAATGTGAACGGATTTACTCCTGAACAATATGATTTTAATCTCTTGGCACCTTATTTGATGGGTTCTGTTAATACGGATTCTGTCAAGGCTTCTGCTTGTCGTAAAATAATCTTAAACAGGGCAAAAGATTATTTGTTATGTCCCGGACATGGTGAATGGGTAGAAAATACAGGGAAATGATAATGTTTTTCCCCTTATATTTTCAGGAAATTCCATATTATTAAAAATATCTTTTTTTTGTAAGGTATTAATGGAGAATTGATTTATATGAAACTGATTCCATTACGTGAGGAAAATACGGACTTATTTAAGAAATCCATACAGGAAGCATTCCAATATGGATATGAATCTGTATACGGCAAATGTGATGATATTGTTATTCCCGATGAGGACATTGAAAAGAATCTAAAAAATGATAATAGTTTTGCCTTTGAAATGATTGATGATCATGAAGAGATGATTGGGGGAACTATTGTAACGATTAATGAAAATACAAAGCATAACCATTTGGATATACTCTTTGTTAAAGTTGGAGTTCAAAATAGGGGTGTAGGACAGAAAATATGGAAAGAAATAGAGAAAATGTATCCTGAAACGCTTATATGGGAAACATGCACACCATATTTTGATAAGAGGAATATACATTTTTATGTTAACAGGTTGGGTTTTCATATAGTGGAATTTTTTAATGAAAAGAATCCTGACCCGAACGAACATCAGGAGAATTTTTCATTAAATGAGGGCATGTTCAGATTTGAAAAAAAGATGATTATGGAGTAAAATAAACATCAAATTGTCATAGTAATTATAAGTAGTTTAAAAAAGATATAATCCTTTTTATACTAAATTAAACATTTAATAATAATTTAAACTTGAATTGGGGTCTTACCATTAATATAAATACTATGAAAAATAAAATTACTTTAGAATAAGTTATATGGGGATGTATTATGGCTCGAAAATCTTTCAATGAAAAGTTAAATGATTCAAAGGATATGCCAAAAATTGTTATATTGGACGATGAAAAGGCAATTGACCGTTATGGTGGGGAAAGAATGTTAATTGCACCACCTTTGGAATATCATGAAATAATGTCCAAAATACCGGAGGGTAAGTTGATTACTGCAAAGGAAATCAGGGAATTTCTGGCAAATAAGTATGATGCAGATTTTACATGTCCTCTTACTGCAGGGATATTCATTAGCTTGGCTGCTCAGGCAAGCAATGAAAGGGAGGATAACAAAATTCCTTATTGGAGAACACTAAAAACTGATGGTGAATTAAATCCGAAGTACCCGTTGGGAATTGAATATCAAAAAGATATGTTGGAAAGGGAAAACCATACCTTTTACACAAGGGGTAGAAAAAATATCCGATACTTCGTTGAAGATTATGAGGATAAATTATATGACTTAACTCATTAAAAACCCTTATTTTTTTATTATTCTTATTTTAATAAATTTTGAACATCCTTTTCATGTTCAAATAATACACAACCGCCCTGATGATCTAACAGCAATCCATTGCTTCTCAATGATTTAAATAGGTTTGAATTTAGGGCTTCTAAAACGGATGTTTCCTTTACATTAATGTCTGAATAAGGGGAAGCAGGACAGGGTTCTGCACCACCATGTGAGTTGATGTGGAAGAATCCGCGACCCGCTGCAAGGCATCCGCCGCTTTCCTTTTCATCACCCGGAAATGACATGAACAGCATATCATCATATTTCTCTCGAAGAAGGACAATCCTATTTAATAAGCTATCCCTTTCTTCATCAGTAATTGTTAAGCCAGTTGTATTATTGTCTATCGGAACATATTCTATAAGGAATAACACTTTACAACCATTAGCATATAGACCTGAGATGAATTCATCTGAAAGAGCATAATCCAGATTGTTTCTTGAAACGGTAATTGATGCTCCAAAAATCAGGTTGTTTTCTTTCATGTGATTCATGGATTCCATTAATCGTTTGTAGACTCCTTTACCTCTCCTAGCATCAGTAATTTCTTCATTTCCCTCAATGGACAGTACTGGGATAATGTTCCTGTTGTTGTCCATCAGGTTGAAGTATTCCTCATTCAACATGGTTCCATTTGTAAATACTGGGAACAATATTTCTGGAAAAAGGCCTGCTTTGTATATTATGTCTTTTCTGATTAAGGGCTCTCCACCTGCAAGAACAATGTAATTTATTCCTAAATCCCTGGATTGTTCAAAGATTTCCTCCCAATCGTTGTCTGTGAGTTGATTTTTTACAACATTGTCAGTGGAGCTTCCATTTGCACGGGAATAGCAGCCTATACAATGTAGGTTACATTTACTGGTAATGCTTGCAATTAAAAATGCAGGAATATTTATGCCTTCTTCAGCATATTTTCGTCTTGTTTTAGTGGCTTTTCTGCTGTTTTTAATAAATTTTGCCAAAAATATGCTTTCCTTTGGGTTTTTTAAAGTTGCATGTATGGCATTTTTTATTATATTCTCTGAACCTTTTGCCAAGTATTCCTGAATATCAAAGTTTTTTTCATTCATTTTTTCACCTTTACACAATCCAACAGGAATTTTGCATGTTCTTCAGTTTCTCTGAAGAAATTGTCGAGGGTTTCCTGTGGAATGTCATCATATTTTGCACATATCTCTAATAGCAGGTAGATTGGAAAGCTGTAATATTGTTTTGCTAACAGTTTTGGATTGATGTCTTCACGTATTATTCCTTTTTCCTTTAGTATTGTAAAGAATTCGTTCCAGAATATTAACGGTTTTACTAGTATTTCGTTTTGGAAAAATAATTTGATTTTTTCGTTGTGGTGCATCTGTATTAGGATTAGTTTCCATATTTTCAGATTTGTCTCCTGGAATACCATCTGTTTTATTGCTTCTGAACCTTTATGGTAGAATAGTTCAGGGTCTTCAAGTAGTGGATTGCTCTTGTTTAGCTCTATTTCATCTATATTTACCACTGGATTGTTTTCAAATTGTTGGGTAAAGTAATCAAATATGTCCATCAGTATAGCTTCTTTTGAGGGATAATGGCTATAAATTGAACTTTTTCGTATTCCTACCTCTTCTGCTATTTCTCTTAGGGATACGGAGTCATATCCCTTTTGTGAAAAAAGATTTAATGCTGCGTTAAATATCCTTTCTTTAGTATTCATATTTACCTACCTACCGGTCGTTAAGTACAATTATGTCATTTAAGTTATATAAATGTAACTCTTAAAAAAATAATTAATTAAGGTGAAAATCATCAGTTAAGGCAATTTCCATCCTTAAGG
>CADBRM010000126.1 GCA_902797085.1 uncultured Methanobacteriaceae archaeon | reverse complement strand
TTGTATGTTACGGTTATGTTATTTTTGCCGACTTGATTTGCTTTTATGGTTGTTGTGTATGTTCCTGTGTTGTCTGTTTTAAGGGTTGTCGTCTTTCCATTTATATTAAATTGTACATTACTTTTTATTAGTGCTTTGTTGTCTGCGTTTGTGAATTTTCCGGTTATGGTTATGTTGTCGTCGTATTTTGCTGTGTCAATCTTATTAATTGTTAATTTGGTATCTTTTTTGGAATTGTTAGTGTCCATAGCTTTTTTGGTGTCTTCATTAATGTCTTTTTTTATAAGGGGGGTTGTTTCGGTATTGTTTGTTATTTCATTATTTTTTTGTATGGTGTATTTTTCTTGTGTGGTGTTTTCATTCGATGCAGATACGCAATTAACCATTAAAAAGATAAATATTATTAATAAAAGTGATAACAATATTTTATTCTTTTTTTTATTAATCTTTAGACCTCCTTTTCATGTTTGTTGTCATTAGAATATCTTTTTTTTATCAGATATTCTTCAAAGCTATTTTATTTATAGATTATATTATTTAAATTTAGTGTATATATTTTTAATGTTTTTTTAATTAAAAATTTTTTTATAATTCATTTAAGTTTGTTTTTTTTAAATTATGAAATTTAAAATAATTCATATTTAATTTAATAATTTATTATTATTTTTTTATTATCTAAAAAATTATAATAATCTTAATAAAGTATAATAAATAAAAATTACTTTATATAATTTCAATAATTTTAATTTTATATAATTATGTGATAATTTGTATGGGAATTAAAATTTTTTGATGTTTTAATAAGAATAGGAGGTTTTTCATGCTAGATCAATTTTTACAATATGGTATTTTAGCTGCTGTGCTAGTATTCGGTGTTAAAATTGGATTGGCATTAGGTTTTTCAGGTATAAAAAGAAAAAATGTGGGTTTAATTTTAATTGGATATGCTGTAGGTTTAATATTATTATCATATTTATGTCAACCATTCACACAGCAAGTGTACGATATAGTATATGGTTATAGTGGGGCTATTTTTGCAGTAATTGCAATGATTATCGTAGTTACAGGTTTCAAGACCATATATGATTGGAAAGTAACAGAAAAGGATTCTGGTTCGGCAACATGTATGGCAGTAGTAGCACCATGTCCTTGTTGTTTTGGAGCAATTTTGGCTTCAGTAATTTTGGTTGCACCAATAGCAGGAGTATCTTCAGTAATGTTGGGCTCTCTTTCTGCAATAGCATTGGTTATAGTTATGGGAATAACTTACTTATTGTCATCTGCAATAGTTAAAAAAATTAATAAACCGTATCCTTTGGTTTTAGGAAATTTCATGATATTCATAGGCATATATTTTGTTTTATGCATGATGATATTACCTAATATATCTTTATTGGTTGAAGGAACAACGCTTGAACTTCAATCATTAAATGCAATGTTACAAATGGTGGTAGTATTGATTTTAATGATGGTTGTAGGAGCAATAGTTGCTAAAAAAAGGAGTTATTTTTTACAATATTGAATGGGAGGAATAGATAAATGGCAACTACAATACCTGGTGGAGAAATTCTATCAGGAACATTAAATGTTATAGCACAAAGCTTATTGTTACCAGTAATGATTTTACTTGTAATATTTATAATTTTTTCAGTAATAGAAATAGGTTCTATACTGGCAGAATATTCTGGTAGAAAGAAAGTTAGTGGTGATGAAAAAGAGGAAACTATCAAAAAGATAGCACAGTGTAAAACACAGGAAGAAATTTGTAAAGTAGTGGATAATACAAAATTGCATGATTCCGATAAAAAAATTTTAAGTAAAATTGCAAGTTTGGATAATACTAAATATAATAAAAATACTAGAGAAGTATTGGCAAGAAATTTATTAGAAGACCAAGAATCAAAAATGGTAGGTTCATTAACGTTAGTAGATATTGTTGCTAAAGTAGGTTCTGGTTGCGGATTACTTGGTACTATTATTCCTATGGGTCCTGGTTTAGCAGCTCTTGGTGCCGGGGATATGATAACATTAACTTCTAATCTTACCACGGCATTTAACACCACAACTGCAGGATTGGCTGCTGGTACTATTTGTTTTGTAATAGCTAAAATCCGTAGAAAATGGTATGATCAGGATATTTCTACATTATATGATTTTGCTGAAACCATATTAGAGGTTGATTTAAATGTCCCTAAAGAGGAGTAGACTAAAAACATCAGATGATGATTTGGATCCTATGTCCTCTGTTACCAACATGACAGATATTATGTTGGTATTGGCTGTAGGTTTTTTAATATTTGCAGTATTGTCAACGGGTCTTCAGGATATTGTATTTGAAAATCATCAAAATCAGTCTCAGCAAACAGTAGAAATTGAACAGGGTCAAGAAGTAACGGATACTATGGAACAGATTAATGAGTCCAGTTCCGGTTATACAAAAACAGGAACGGTATATACTGATCCTAAAACAGGAAAAAAATATATGACGTCCACATAATATAATCTTTTTTTACTTTTTTTTATTTCATATTTTTATAGCGTTTTTGATTTTATTCTTTTTTTTTAAAATTATTTTATTAAAAATATTTTATTAAGACTTATTTTATTTTAATTATAATAAAGTATAATAGTTTCCCTAAATATACATACTCATATGAGAATTAATTTTAGGTTTCGTTAAAGAAAAAAACATAATCTAATTTAATTAAATAGGTGAAACAAATGAAATCGATAAGTAAATTCTTATTTATAATTATATTTTTACTATTGATTGGTTTGGGAACCATATCTGCAGCTGAAAGCGAAACCAATTCTTCTCAGACTTCAGATATAATTGCTCAAGAGATTATTACTCATGATGTAATTGAAGATACATCAGTCGATAATGATTTTCAAACTAATCAATGTAAATCTATTGAAAAAGACAATAAGATAGAAAGTAATGATAAAACTGTTAAAAGTTCTTCAGCTACGATAACAGTTACAAGTAGTAATTATGATCAGTTTTTCAGTAAAAAAGCAAACGTTACTGTGAGTTCTGATTTAATACAATCTGGTGATATAATAAATCTTAAGGGAACATTCAATAACGTGGATTTTGCTGTTGACAAAGCTATTACATTAACTAGTTTGAATAATAATGCATTATTGTACAATTGTAGTGTATATATTCAAGGAAGTAGTGCGGCAGGTTCAACTGTATCTAATTTGGTTATTACTAACAACAAAGAACAAACTACCGGAATTCAGGTAAAAAATACTACTGGATTAACAATTAAAGACAATACTGTTAAGGTAAATGGTAGAAATTCATTTGCTTTTGCAGCAGATAAGATGACATACAGTACAATCAAATCAAATTATTTTGAAGTTCTTTGTGCAGAAGGTCAATCTTACGCTCATTCAACATTTGTTCTAGGTACATCCGATTATAATACTATAGCTAACAATACAGTACATTGTGAGGCAAATGGTATTTATTTAAGTTGGTATGGAAATCTAAACGCAAATTTTGAAGGAGGGGCATCAAATTATAATAATATTACAGGTAATAATGTAACGGGTTCTGATAACGGATGGTGTTATACTATTCAAGTAATGGGTAGTAATAATATTATCTCACATAACACAGTTTCTAATGGATTTAGAGGAATTTCAGTACAGGATTATGAAAATAACATAATCTCTTATAATAATGTTCATGCATCTACTGTTGGAATCTATGCTTGTGAAGGAGCAACGGTTTCCAATAACAATGTACATGTAACTGGAACCGCTAGTGGTATCACTGCTGGTGGTGATGGCGTAGAAATTAAAAATAATGTTATTCAAAGTGTGGATGGTCAGGGTATAGATATCAGTGCAAACAACATTAAGATTTTAAACAACAACATAACCTCTTCTAATAGTTACGGTATTTATTCAAAAGGTCAATATAACTATATTAATATTGAAAATAACAAGATAAACAGTAATGGTGAGGGAATATTGTTTAAAAAGCAATCTTCTACTAAAAAAATAAACAATGTACGGGTAAGTAATAATAACATAATATCCCAAGCAGAATATGCAATAAACTTCTACGATGCAGGAGCACGGGATGCTGCCGATGTGAATATTACAGTAACGTCTTCAAATGTTCTGACTTCAAGTAGAGGTACTGGATTAAGCGTTGCTTATTTGAAACCATCAAATGTTAACACAACGGTCTCGGATGATACAAATCAAACAATCACTATTACTTCCGGTACATATAGTCAATGGTTTGGGAATGATGGAATAACAAATGAGAAAGTACTACAAAATGCAACAGTATTCCTAAGCGGTACTTTTAATAATTTATCATTCACATTTAACAAAAAAGTTCATGTAATTGGAAGAAATTGTGTAATTAATAATGGAACAATAATATTGACCGGCGATGCACATGAATCTACAATTACAAATCTAACTATCAGAAACGGTAAAAACGATGTTACTGTGCATGGTATAGAACTCATAGAAGTTAACAACTGTAAAATTACAAAGGTCAATATTAAGAACTATGGTGAATATGAAAGTTTAGGAATATTCCTGTATGGTGCTAATGCTAACACAATTTCCGGATCTACAATAACAACATCAGGGGATTACATTAACAATGGAATAATGATATATTCCTCAGATTCAAACATAATTCAAAACAACACAATTAACATCAATCAATCTAATGTACCAAGGTCATATGATGAATCAATAATGTTTAATGAAAGAATTGGTTCAATTAGGGAAGTTTTACACAATCACGGAATATTGGTATTATATTCATCCTATAACACAATCAATAAAAATATAATCAAAGCTACATCAATGTTCACTTCATACACATATCCAACTTCTGATTGTAAAAACAGTATCGTTGGAATAGACATCTACTTTGATTCACACAGTAACAAAGTAACAAACAACACTGTTGATGTAAAAAGTTATGGGCCATTTACATATGGTATGGGAGTACTTGGAGGATATTGGGGCTCTTCAATAACTTCATTGAATGCAACTAGCAATCAGTTTAAAAATAACATTGTAACGGTACAGGGAGGATATTTTGCAACAGGATTCATTGCAGGTAGAAACAGTGTAAGTACAACGGTTGATTCAAACACATTCAAAGTTGATGCATATAAAACATCAACTGCACGTGGGGATTACGTACATGGAATAACATTAGAAAACAGTACAAAATCCACAATTTCAAAAAATAGGATAACAACTACCGGTTCATCAGTATACAACATAGAACTATTTGATTCAGGAAGTAACAAAATAACAGAAAATACGATAACAGGTACTGGAACATATCCTTATGGTATTGCAGGATACAGAACTACAAGCAACAATATCTTAAAAAACAATATCACATTAAGAAAAGTGAACTATGGAACATCAAGTACTGCAGTGCACTCCGATGTAATACCTAGTGGTGATGAGGGTATAATGCTGATGTCTACTAGTAAAGACAACATTATCAATGGTAATGCAGTAGACACTAATGCTACTGCGGCTGTTAAATTAACAGATCAAACAAGAAATAATGTAGTGACAAATAACTCCTTAAAATCAAAAACGTCATTTGGAGACAATTCTGTAGTTAACCAATATTCATCAAACAATGTTACAAACAACTTTGTACATTTTGTTAATGTAACACTGGCTCCAATAACTGCAATGTTGGGCGATCAAATAAACATTACCGCAACTATCACTTCAACAGCTACGGATTTAAAAAATCTTACGGCAACATTTACACTTGGAGTTAATACAATTGGAACGGCAAAAGTAACTAATGGAAAAGCAGTATTAACTTATACAGTATCAACATTGTTCAGACCAACAACTTATCAAACAACGGTATCCGTTGAAGGAACAAACTTCCAAAATGCAACGGCAATTTCACAAGCAACATTCAGTCAAGACTTACAACCAACTACAGTTAATGTTGCAAAAGTACTACAAACCGTGGGATCTAATGCTACTTTAACAGCAAATATAACAACTGCTACAGGTGGAAAAATAGGTTCAGGTAGTGCAGAATTTTATATTGATAACACAAAAATAGCAACTGTGGATGTTAGATTGGGTGTAGCTTCATATGTTTATCCTATAAGTTCAAGTGCAACAAATACCGTACACACTATTAAAGTGGTATATTTAGGAACTAATGATTATGCACAATCTTCAGGAACAAATAAATTGGGTATACAAAGCAAATCTGCAATAACAATTGCTAACCATACTGCTACTTTAGGACAAAGTACAACTATAAAAGCCACAGTAAAATCAGGAGGTAAAGCAGTAACTTCGGGTAAAGCTAAATTATATATCGGAACAACAAATATTGGAACTGCAAATATAGTAAACGGTTCTATTAATTATGCATACACAGTTTCAAATACATTTAACAAAAATACTTATGACTTAAAAGTTGTATTTGATGGTAATGACACTTTATCCTCAGCAACAAAAACTGCAAAAATAGTAATTAATCCATACACGCCTGTGTTCCATTATAACACTACTCATGTGACTGTTGGAAATACAGCTTCATTAGTACTTGTAATAGACAATGGAAAAACAGGGGATAGTTTATACTATGCTAATGGCGGAAATGTTACTTTGAAACTAAATGGCAAGACATTAACTGATTCAAATGGAAATACAATTTCCGGTTCAATCGTGAACGGTTCAATAACCTTTAAGTTTACTGCACCTTCACAACTGTTGGGATACCAAAACATTTCCTTTGATTATGCTGGTAACTCCAAATTCTCAGCAGCATCAAAAACATACAATTCAGGATTATATGTTGCTGAAACGTTATTACCTACAAAAATTACAGTTAATCCTATAAGTTCCGCAAAATACAAAGATGAACTTAACATTACTGGTAAGTTTACTAATGGAAATGGTACCGCTTTAACCAATAGTAACGTGAAAATTACAATAAATGGTGAAACTTATACTGTAAAAACCAATGGAAAGGGAATATATAATGTAACTTATAAAGTAACTAAAGTTGGAACTAACAATATAACGGCAGCATACCCTGGAAACACTAAGTATGCAGCTTGCAGTACTACATATAAGTTTACTGTTGCTAAGAAGAATACTAAGTTGACGGTTTCTGCTATTAGTTCTGCTAAGTATTTGGATAATGTGACTGTTACT
>CADBRM010000125.1 GCA_902797085.1 uncultured Methanobacteriaceae archaeon | reverse complement strand
CTATTTATATTACCAAATGGTAGATTGGACTGATAAAAAAGAAAAAGATGGTTTAAGCCTATAAAAATTTACAGCCTCAAAAAAAATTAAAAAATAGAAACAATGTTTAAAATATTGAATTTTTAACAAAACCTATCCTAAATGAATTAAGAATTACCAATAAAGTCAACCCTAAATCACCAATACCAACAGACATCATCAAGGTGATTACTCCAAGTATTGCTAAAAAAACAAATAATATTTTAACAGATATTGCTGTAATAATATTTTGTTTAATAATACCCATTGTTTTATGACTTAATCTGAATAAATACGGTAGTTTGGTTAAATCATCCTGCATCAAAGCAACATCAGCTGTTTCAATTGCAACATCAGATCCTACTGCCCCCATAGCAATACCAATATTTGCTCTTGCAAGTGCAGGTGCATCATTGATTCCATCACCCACCATTGCAACATCACCGAATTTATTTCGAATGGTATCCAATATATTTAATTTGTCTTCAGGCATCAAATCTGAGTAGACATATTTGATTCCAATTTCATCTGCCACTTCATGAGCTGCCTCTTTATTGTCTCCAGTCAACATAACAGTTTGAATTCCTTCGTTATTAAGACTTTTTACGACTTCAACAGCTTCATCCCTTATTTTATCTTTAACAGCAATAAGACCAAATACATTTTTACTATTACCTACAAATACAACCGTTTTCCCTTCACGGGAATATTGTTTAATTTTATCCCTATGAATATCAAAAACACTACCTTCAATTAAAGATTCATTTGCAGCATAATACTCTTCGTCACCAATTTTTCCAACAATTCCTTTTCCAGGAACATTTTTAAAGTCTAAAATATCATTTATAGGCAAATTGTTTGTATTGGCATAATTTAATATAGCCAAAGCTATTGGATGACTGGATTTACTTTCCAATGAAGAAGCTATTTTTATTATTTCATCTTCAGAATAATTATCATCCAAAATTTCTATATCAGAAACTTCCAATTTTCCTTCAGTTAAAGTTCCAGTCTTATCGAAAATTACTGCCTCAATATTTCTAAGTTCTTCAACGTGGGAACTACCTTTAATAATTACTCCCTGTCTAGTCGCTGATGTAATTGATGATACCATTCCTATTGGTGTGGAAATTAAGAATGCGCAAGGACAGGATATAACCATAATTGATAATGCCCTATAAATCCAATCGACCAAATTATCTCCAAATAATAAAGGAGGTATAAATGCTACGCAAGCCGTGACAACAACTATTATCGGAGTATAATATTTTGCTATTTTTTCCACTAATGATTCTGTAGTAGACCTGTTTAACTGAGATTGTTTCACCAATGTAACAATTTTTGAAATCACGCTGTCCTTAGATTCTTTAGTAACTTTTACTTCAAGATATCCCTCTTGGTTAACAGTACCTGAAAATACTTTGTCACCAACTTCCTTAACCACAGGTATACTTTCACCGGTAATTGATGCCTGATTAATTGAAGATACTCCTGATACTATTTTACCATCCAAAGGTACTTTGTCACCCGGTTTAACTATTACAATATCATTAATTTTCACATCATCTACTTTCATTATTTCTTCAGAATCACCTATTTTTACTCTTGCTTTATCAGGTGCAATTTCAACCAAGGACTTTATTGAATTTTCAGCTCTTAATTCTGCATAATCCTCTAAAAATTCGGCAATATAATACAAGAATGTTACTGCTGCCCCTTCTTCAGGATGACCTATAATGAATGAAGCCACACATGCAATACACATCAGTACTGCAGGACTAATTGTATGTCTCTTAGTAATTGATTTCCAAGCCATTCCGGCAATTTCATAACCTGCTATTACTGCACCTACCATAAACACAATAGTTGCAGGAATTCCGTTCATAACTGAGAAATATTCTAAAATATGACCAATTACGAATAATATTCCGCTTGAAACTATAATCTGTATAGACCTATTTGCCAATAATGGTTTTCCTTCTGCAATAACAGGTTCTTCGTCATCATCATCATCACAATCTTCGCAGTTACATATTTTAATATCATTACTATCATGACAACCACAGTCATCATCTCCACAAGAATCATCACCATGGGAATGTTCATGAGCATGTTCATGAGCATGTTCATGAGAGTGTTCATGAGAGTGTTCATGAGAGTGTTCATGAGAGTGTTCATGAGAGTCCTCTTCATCATCACAATCAGAACAGTGGCAAATTTTTATATCAACATCTTTGTTATAATCAATCTGTTGACTATGATCATATTGTGATAAATCTGTGGAATCTTGAAATTCTTTAAGTAAATGTTTGTCATAATGTTTATTTATTTCACAATGAACATCGTCACAGTCAGGATCCATACAAATGAAATTGAAGTGTTTTGGTTCTTCACAAACTTCTTTTTCACAGTCTGGATCATAGCATTCATTTTTATCCTTTTCCATCTTATATCTCCCAAGTTTTTTCAATATCAATATCTTTATTCTAATACGTGTTCAATACCAATTTTTAGTATTTCTATAACGTGTTTATCGGCTAAAGAATATCTTGCTTGTTTTCCTTCTTTAGTGTATTTAACAAGATTCTTAGCTCTTAAAGTTTTTAATTGATGAGAAACTGCTGATTGACTCATGGCTAATGCTTCACAAATATCACATACACATAAATCTTCTACTGCGAGTAAAGTCAATATTTTTAATCGAGTAGGATTTCCGAATAATTTAAATGTTTCAGACAATTCGACATAAGTATCTTCATCCAATAATGCATCTTTTGCACGATTAATAGATTCTTCATGGATTACTTTAATATCGCAAGTTCCTTCATCATCCCCAAATAAAAAATTTCTATTTTTCATTATAATCACATTCGTTATATGATAATATGTTCATATGTACATATAAATATTT
>CADBRM010000124.1 GCA_902797085.1 uncultured Methanobacteriaceae archaeon | reverse complement strand
TGGAAGCAGCAGTCCAAGTACCTCCGGATTATACAACAAATACCCAGAGTACAGCATCCTTGACATGGTAAACTTCAACAGGAAATTTATAAAAAAAGCGCTGAAAATAGAGAAGCCGCTGGGACTGATCGGCAACTCCATGGGAGGTTTCGAGGCAGTAACATGGGCAAGCGTCTATCCTGACACCATATCCTTCATGATAAGCCTGGTGAGCAGTTACAAGGTAGGAGGACAGAATTACATCCTTGGCAAGGTAATGAACGACATCATAGAATCCGATCCCGACTTCAACACGGACAGTGCAGAACTCAAACGTTCCCTGCAGCTGTCAAGCAAGGCAATGTACTCCTTCGGATTGTCAAGACAATACTATATGGACCTATCCAAGGAGCAGATCAACGAGTTCATGGACGAGTTTGCGCTGGAGGATTCTGAAGAGAACGTTTATGATGCATATTACAGGAACAGGGCTACAATAAACTATGATGCTACGGAGAAGGTGTCGGACATAAAGGTTCCTGTTCTGATAATAGCCATCCATGAGGACCAGTACTTCCCTCCGGAACTGGATGCCATACCAATGCATGCACTGATAGACAATTCGACGCTTGTATGCTATAACTCATACCTTGGCCACATAGGTTCAAGCCAGCTGTCCAAGATAAGCGGTGAACTGGAAGATTTCATGTCACAGTTCAAATAAAATATTTATACATTTAGACATACATTGCAAGTGTAACTTTTCATGCTACAATTATAAGTAAATAATTACTCAAATATAATAACATGAAGTTTCAGATGAGAAGATGCAACGAATGTATGGAATATACATTACAGGAAGTATGCCCGGACTGTAATGAAAAGACTGGTGTAATATTCCCAGCAAGATATTCTCCACAGGACAAGTACGGAAAATATCGAAGAATATTAAAAAAACAACAAGAACAAATGGAGCAATAACATGGTAGACAAAACCGTAATAAAAGAAATAGAAGAAATTAACGTAAAAGACCCTATAATACTCGAAGGATTACCTGGAATAGGATTTGTAGGCAAATTCGTTGTAGACCAGATAATAAAGCAGATGGATGCAACAAAATTTGCTGAATTGACTTCAGACTATTTCCCACCACAGGTAACTATGAAGGAAAACGGTCTCATAGAGCACATGAAAAACGAATTCTATTACATCAAGGACCTGGGTGAAGATAACCAGGACGTGATACTGCTAACAGGAAACACCCAGGGATCAGACTTCGAAGGACAGACTGCAATATGTCAGGTGCTTATAGACTACTTCGAAGACCTTGGAGCAAAACAGTTGTTCACACTTGGAGGACTTGGAACAGGAGAACTGGTTGAGGAAAACAGGGTATTCGTTGCAGCAAACAATTTGGAAAAACTTGAAGAGGTTCTTGGACTGGAAAACACGTCACTCAGAAAGGATGATGGCGGAGCAATAATAGGAGCCTCAGGACTGCTCCTGTTCTATGCAGAAGAAAAGGAAATACCTGCAGTATGTCTGATGGGAGAAACCCCGGGGTTCTATGTTGATGCCAGTGCAGCCAAGGCAGTATTGACTGTACTATTTGAACTATTGAAATTCGACATCAACCTTGAGGAAATTGATGAACAGATAGAACTGACCCAGAAAAGAATTGAAGCAACACAAAAAATCCCTCCAATGGGAATGGAAGCACCAGTACAGAACCAGGACGACCTAAGATACATAGGTTAAACGCATCACCCCCCCCCAAAACCACCCCTTTTTTTACAAGATGATACAATGATTATTAATGCAGACCTACACGTACACGGCAGGTATTCCATGGCAACATCAAAAAACATGGTTCCGGAAACTATGGCAGTCGAATCCTCGAAGAAGGGACTGGACCTTATTGCCACAGGAGATGCCCTCCATTCAGGATGGCTTAACACCCTAGAGGAATCGCTGACAGAAACAAAGGATGGAATATACAGGACCGTCGACACGACAGACAACAACTCCACAAGCTTCATAACAACAACTGAAGTTGAGGACAATGAGAGAATACATCATCTGATAATCATACCGTCAATAGATGCGGCATGGCAGATGAGGGATGAGTTCACCGCAAAGAACATGGATGCCGACGGAAGGCCAAAGCTGAGGATGAATGCAGGGCAGATCATAGAAATAGCACATGACTACGGGTGCATGATGGGACCCGCACACATTTTCACTCCATGGACGGGAATGTACAAGTCATACGACACGATATCCGAATGTTACCTAGGCGTCCTGACTTTGTTGAACTGGGATTGTCCAGTGACACCTACCTTGCAGATACCATTGAGGAACTGAAGGACTATACGTTTCTCACGAATTCCGATTCACACTCCCCCTGGCCGCATAGGATGGGCCGTGAATTCAACAGGATAGACATGGCCGACCTTTCATTCGGCTCACTTAAGGATGCAATCAGAAACAACAGGATAGTCGAAAATTACGGCTATGATCCTCGTATGGGAAAATATCATCTGACCGGATGCGCAAGATGCTACAGGGCATATTCGCTTGAAGAGGCAACAAAACTTAAAATGAGATGCTCATGTGGTGGACAGATAAAGAAGGGAGTGAAATCCAGAATAGAGGAGCTTGCAGCATACTCCACTCCCCATCATCCAAAGGATAGGCCACGCTACCGGTACATCCTTCCGCTGGCGGAGCTGTTGAGCACAATACACGGCAAGGGAGTAACCACCAAGTATGTGCAGTCACGCTACAACATTCTGATAAATGAGTTCGGCACTGAAATCAATGTGCTTCTCGATGTTCCCCTTGAAGAAATAGCAAAGATTGACGGGGACCTTTCAGGGATAATAGGGGCGTACCGGCAAAACAGGCTGGATGTTACGGCCGGTCGTGGAGGACAGTACGGTACGGTAAGATACGGGTAAAGAAGTTATTTGTTAACTTCTTCATATACCATGTCTATTGCCCTTGGCATTGCCTGAGCAACAATATCAGACAGTCCGTATTCAACAAATGGTGAAGATACTTTTTCCGGTTGACATGCAATAATCACGATTTCCACTTCAGGCAACTCGTCCAGAGGATCGGCTACTGATACTGAGTGGGGGTCCTGATATTTTCCCTGTGGAACTTCGTCTTTGGATAGTATCTTAAGGTCACCCGGATTTCCTCCGAAGTCTGCAATGTCCAGTATAATAATTTTCTTCCACATAGGGTTAGGTAATGAGAATATGTAGTGCGGTGCACTTGTTCCTGCATCGATGGTCATTACATTGTCGGGCAGAGGCCTTTTTTCCAGGTTCTTTTCCATCTCCTGTATGGTTGTCGGACCAAATCCATCGTCCTTGAACAGTACGTTTCCACATCCTACTACTAATATTTCTGCATCATATGCCATTTTATCACCATTAATTTTTTTTCTATTGTATTAATTTAAGTTTTTCATTGTTATTATTTGTATGGATTGTAGCATGTGCGAATCTTTTCCTCTTCGGCACTGCTTAGTGGTTCGTCAAGCTTTCCATGGTACCATGCCAATTCATACTCATGACTTTCGGGATTTTCATACAAGGCATAACCTTCAAATTCATCCTTCATTAGCATAATCCATCTATCCATTCCAAGGGAAGTTTTATATATTTTACATACAAACTCATTATTTTCATTATCTTCACTAAAATATGCATAACAATTTGGAATACCAATCATTTCTTTAGCTTTCATTTCATTATTATGGTCCTTGTATTTGCCTAGCAATTCCTCAATGCCTCGGAGGGTCAGACCATAATGGAACACGTCATTCAACCTGACATCAACAAGAACATTGTCGTCATGAATAATCATAAAAAATCACCAAAAAAATAGAATAAAATAAAAAGGGAAAAGAGAAATTATTTGTTTAGAGACTCCTTAACCTTATCAAAGAATCCCTGTTTCACGTGGGAAATCTCCTCCCCACTGATATGGGCAAATTCTTCCAATAACTCTTTCTGTTTGTCAGACAACTTCTTAGGAACGACAACATGAACGTTCACGTAGAGGTTACCCTTGCCTGACCAGTTCACGTGTCTGATACCCTCGCCCCTAAGCTTGAATGTGGTGCCGCTCTGAGTACCGGCAGGAATCTTGACGGTGGCGGTTCCATCAATGGTGGGGACATCAACCTCGGAACCGAGACAGGCCTGAACATAGCTGATAGGCAGGTTATAGTATAGGTGCTGTCCGTCACGTTCAAAGAGGTCATGTCTCAATACCTTTATTGTAATGTAAAGGTCTCCTGCAGGAGCACCGTTGATTCCGTCGTCACCTTCACCTGCAACCCTGAGCCTGCTGCCAGTTTCAACACCTGCAGGAATAGGTATTGAAATCTTGTTGACAGTACTGGTCAAACCGGAACCGTGACATTCGCTGCAGGGGGTCTCGATAATCTTACCCTCACCCTTACATTGAGGGCATGGGCTGACAGTGGAAAACTGACCCAGTGGAGTGTTCTGTACCTGCCTGACCTGACCCGTACCGTTACAGCTGCCACAGGTGCTGCTGTTGGTACCCGGTTCGGCACGTTCGCCATGACAGTGAGGACAGGTCTTCTTGTGCCTGATGTCAATGTCCTTTGTCACACCGCTGGCGACTTCCTCCAGGGTAACTTCGATGGTATGGACAATATCCCTGCCCGCACCGGTGTTTCTTGGAGTACCGAAACCGAAAAGGTCATCGAAGATACTTCCGAATCCACCCTGGCTGCCCCCGCCAAAGTTGAATCCGCTGAAAATGTCCTCAAAGTTGATGTTGTTGAAAATGTCTTCCTGACTGAATCCGTCCATACCTGCGTGGCCGAACTGATCATAGCGCTGCCTTTTTTCATCGTCAGATAAAACACCATATGCCTCACTCAGTTCCTTGAACTTTTCTTCAGCCTCAGGATCATCCTTGTTGACGTCAGGATGGTACTTCATAGCAAGTTTTCTGTAGGCCTTCTTAATAGTCTTCTTATCGGCGTTCTTATCGACGCCCAAAATTTCATAATAATCTCGTTTGTCTGCCATTTCATTTCCCCTTTTAATTTATAAAAAAAATTAGCTAAGGATATGCATCCTTAACTAAGAGCCCTTTCATCATGTCTATATTATTGGGTTGTAGCAATTAACTTATGTATTTAACTTATTTTTTTTCAAAGTCAACGTCGATGGTGTTGTCATCGTCCGTTGGTTGTTGGGTGTTAGCGTTTTGCTGTGCCTGCTGTTCGGCCTGAGCAGCCTGAGCGGCCTGCTGATAAATTTCTGCACCAATTTCCTGGATGGTTTTGTCCAGTTGTTCGGATTTTTCTTTGATTAAGGAAATGTCATCTTTTTCTATTGCATCCTTAAGTTCAGCCTGCTGATCTTTAAGAAGCTGTTGCTTGTCTTCGGATAACTGTTCCTTCAATTCTTCAAGGGTTTTGTCGGTGGTGTATACGAGGCTGTCTGCATTGTTTCTGATTTCAATTTCTTCCTGGCGTTTTTTGTCCTCTTCTGCATGAGCTTCTGCCTCTTTAACTTTTTGTTCAATTTCTTCATCGGATAATTTGTTTGATGAGGTGATTGTAATCTGCTGTTCCTTACCTGTACCTTTGTCCTTTGCGGATACGTTGATGATACCGTTTGCATCGATGTCGAATGTTACTTCAATTTGTGGTGTACCCCTAGGTGCTGATGGGATACC
This sequence comes from uncultured Methanobacteriaceae archaeon, assembly GCA_902797085.1. Classification (GTDB taxonomy): domain Archaea; phylum Methanobacteriota; class Methanobacteria; order Methanobacteriales; family Methanobacteriaceae; genus Methanosphaera. The sequence goes on along the minus strand of CADBRM010000124.1, from coordinate 11,741 downwards.
TACCAGCTGGAACCTTCCAAGGGTGGTGTTGTCGTTTGCCATAGGTCTTTCACCCTGCACAACGTGGATGTCCACACTTGTCTGGCCGTCTGCTGCCGTAGTGAAAATCTGACTTTTCTTGGTAGGGATTGTTGTGTTTCTTTCGATGAGTTTTGTAGCTACTCCTCCCATGGTTTCAATACCTAAGGACAATGGGGTTACGTCAAGAAGTACAAGATCATCAATTTCTCCTGCCAATACTCCACCCTGGATGGATGCACCGGATGCTACACATTCCATTGGGTCAATTCCCCTTTCAACTTTTTGGCCGACGAAGTCTTCAACGTATTTCTGGATTACTGGCATTCTTGTAGGTCCACCTACGAGGATGATTTTGTCAATGTCACCGTTGGACATTTTTGCATCGCTGATTGCCTGTTTGATTGGAGCTCCACATTTTTGTACAATTCCGTCTACGAGTTCTTCGAGTTTTGCTCTTGTAAGGGTCATGTTCAAGTGTAATGGTCCTGCCTGTGTTGCTGTAATGAATGGCAGGTTAATGTCGGTTGTAAGTGTTGTTGATAATTCGATTTTAGCTTTTTCTGCTGCTTCCCTTAATCTTTGTGCTGCTTGATCATCATTTAATAGGTCAACACCATTTTCCTTTTTGAATTCCTCTGCAAGGTATTTCATTAATGCCGTGTCCATGTCTGTTCCACCGAGGTTGGTGTCACCGCTTGTGGATTTCACTTCAAAGATACCTTCTCCGAATTCCATGATGGTAACGTCTAACGTTCCTCCACCAAGGTCGAATACAAGGATGTTAACGTCTTCTTCGTCTGTTTTGTCTAAACCGTATGCTAAACTTGCTGCAGTAGGTTCGTTTACCAGTCTCAATACTTCTAAACCTGCAATTTTACCTGCATCTTTTGTTGCAGTCCTCTGGTTGTCGTCGAAGTATGCAGGTACTGTAATTACAGCTTTTTGTACAGGTTCTCCAAGGAATGCTTCTGCATCCTTCTTAATTTTTTGCAAGATCAATGCTGAAATTTCCTGTGGTGTGTAGTCCTTTCCCTTGATGTTTACTTTGTAGTCTGATCCCATGTGTCTTTTGATTGCACTGATGGTGTTTTCAGGGTTTGTTACTGCCTGTCTTCTTGCAGGTTCCCCTACAAGTACTTCTCCGTCATCAGTGAATGCCACGTAACTTGGGAAGGATTTTCCGTATTGTGTTGCACCTTCTGCACTAGGGATGATTGTTGGTTTTCCTCCGATCAATGCAGCTGCTGCTGAGTTACTTGTACCTAAGTCTATTCCGATTACTTTTTCTTCTGCCATAAATATCACCTTATATCTTGTTCATTATAAATTATTTAATTATCGTAATTTGATTATTTTTTACATACTATAACTTTAGAGTATCGTATTACCTTTGAATTTAGAGTGTAACCTTTCTGAAGATCCTGAATTATTTCATTGTTTTCATAGTCTTCACTGTTCTGGGTCATCAGAGCTTCGTGTTTGTATGGGTCAAATTGTTGGTGTTCGGTTTCTATTTCCTCCACACCTTCATCTTCTAAGATTTTTGTCATTTTTTTGTATATTAACTCTACTCCTTCTCTTAGATTTCTGTCTTCCTTGACTTCCAGTGCTCTTTCCAAATCCTCGTAAGCCTCCAGTACCTTAAGTATAAGTCCTTCATTGGCATACTTGACGAATTCTGACCTTTGCTTTTCGGATCGTTTTTTGTAGTTTTCGAAGTCTGCCTGCATTCTTTGCATTTTGTCCCTGTATTGTGCAAGTGTTTCTTCCTGTTGTCTGATGATGTCTTCCTGTGTCTCTTTTTCGGATTCTTCACCTTCTTCAGTTTCCTCGATTTTCTCTGTTTCTTCGGTTTTTTCTTCTTCTTCAATTTCCTCTATTGTATCTTCCTTTATTTCTTCTTTCTCAATTTTCTTTTCATCGCTCATCTATTCACCCTTATTTTTTTTATAATAACTTTTTTTATTACATTTAAGGGCTCAAACTATTATAGTAACCCTAAGTTATAAAAGTAATTTTTGTTAATAATAGATTAATTATTATACTATATAAACTTAATGGTCTTTTAGTAACCTAAGGTAATATTTATATATGGATATCTATATATTATTATATAGGAAAAAAATAAGAAAAATAAAAGGTGAGGAATATGGATTTAGAGGCTGTACTTGATGTGATAGGTTGTAAAACCAGACGTGACATACTGGCACTTCTTACGGAGGAACCAAGATTTGTAAGTCAGATATCACAGCAACTGGACGTAGGTCAAAAAGCTATAATTGGTCACTTGAAGGCAATGGAGGAACTCGGACTTATCAACCCGTCATTCCAAAAAATAGAAAGGGGACGACCAAGAAAATACTATGAAATAGCACAGGACATAGAAATAAAGATATTTATCAAACCCGACTCAATCAACATGCACATGATGGGTGAAGAATTTACAGAATTATACAATATAGAGGAAAGGCTATACATGGGGGACCCGGAAGCGATAGATGACCTGAGAATGATAATAACAAAATACAGAAACGCATTGACATACGCAGAGGAATTGTTAAATCAGGTGGAAAATCCGGAAAAACGAAATACAAGAACAATAATTACGGACATCAGAAAAACAAAAGCAATACCGGAATCCAATATAAAAGATTAACAAATCTTATATAGTAATAATTAACAAAGAATATTATATATAAAAGTTGCATCATAAATGTGACTTGATATAATAGTGAAACTGCTGACAAAATTATTACATATAAGGTGAAATGATGGATAAAAAGATAATCTTATCTGTCTTAATAGTAGCTCTTATAGGAATTGTAGCAGCTACCTATCAAATAAATACAGGAGAAGATATACTTAATCCTCTTGCAAGTGTGGAAACGGAAGATTCTACACCAATAACAGATGTTTTAACAGCACCTGAAACGCAGGAGCAGGCACAGGCAGATGCACAGGCAAAAGCCCAGGCAGATGCACAGGCACAGGCTCAGCAGCAGCAGGCACAGGATGAGGCAGCTGCCAAGGCAGCGGCTGAAAACGGTGCAGGAGACGACTCCAGTTCACAAAGTCAATCTGCAGCAGCCGGTTCAACTCAGGCAAGTGCAAGTATAATCAGTTCTGATAATCCATTAACAATTGTATCGAATGCTGCAAATGGTGAATCATCAAATGATGGAGGATCCTCAGACAACGGCGGTTCATCAGGCAATGCGGCTTCATCAGACAATGGCGGTTCCGGCAGTTCTGATGGTTCATCTGACAACGGTGGATCATCCGGCTCAAACGTTGTACCGGCTGATAACAGTCAGGGACAACAGGACAACCAAGATGTGACTCCTGTAAACACTATTGATGACAATATCTGGAATCAGATACAATCAGTTATTCAGACCCAATTGGATAATGCAGGTTTAAAGGTAAACATAGATGACTGTACATTAGTGAACGATGAATATCAGGTAAAGGCTTACACCAAAGACACTAATGAATTCGCAGGAACATTCTTCGTTAAACCGAGTGAAAATTCATGGTATTTCATTGATAGAGATGGAAATCCAGTAGGAAACGATGTAAACCCACCTAGTGACAACCTGGGTGAACTTGATACATCCGGTTTATAAATCTGGTTTTAGGTAGCCATAAATGATATAAGACGATTAAGACAATAATGTCTATTTTTTGATTAAAATGGTATGAGAAAACTTCTCATCAACCTTTTTTTCATTCAGTTAACAAAAAAAATTTTTTTTATAACCAGTAATTGATTAAAAAAATATATACTTTAAAGTATAATATTATATATAACTAAAGTTTTGAGGTAATATTATGGATTTTGTACCAATAGTAGCATTAATTATAGTTTCAATGATTATAATTACTTTAATCGGTCAGATATTAGGACGTTCAATTGAATAGACAAGTTCTAATAACTTTTTTCTCTTTTTATGCATTGATTTATATGAAACCTGTCCCTTGACGTGTCATCATCATAAGACAGTAACCGTAAAGTATAAAAAGGATAAAATATAAACCATAATAATAGTAACATATACATTATGTGGGCCTGTAGCCTAGCCTGGATAGGGCGCTGGACTTCTAATCCAGAGACCGTGGGTTCAATTCCCACCAGGTCCGCTGTTATTTACTAAAAAGCTTTTTTTAAATATTTATTTTATGATTAAACTATTTTTAGCAAAAATGTTATGAGAATTTGGGTTTGTAGCCTAGCCTGGATAGGGCATCAGACTCCTAATCTGAAGATCGGGGGTTCGAATCCCCCCAAATCCGTTCAAACAAAAAACAATAAACACCCGATGACCATCTTTTAAATAATGTTTTATAGTATGATAAATAAAACTTCTTAATAATAATCAATTTTTATATGGGAGAATATGATGATACAGCTAATACCTATGATACTGATTTTTATACTGTCATTGATGCTATTTAACAACAACCCAAAACCAAGAAACAGAAGTGTATCAGTTGTCATACCTGCATTCAATGAAGAAAAATCAATCACCCACGTTATCGACACTGTAAAAATGATAAGTAAAATCACGGAGATAATCGTAGTCGACGACGGATCAAGTGACAACACATACGACCTTGTATCTGAATATGATGACGTAATCCTGTTGAGGCATGAGAAAAACAGGGGTAAAGGTTCTGCAATGAAAACGGGACTCAAAAAGGTAACCAACAGCATAGTGCTCTTTCTCGATGCCGACCTCTCTGAAATAAACAAGTACCAGGTGGAATCAATCATACAGCCCATACTTGATGGGGAGGCAGACATTACAAAAACGAAATTCAAAAGAGAGGCAGGAAGAGTAACGGAACTCACTGCAAAGCCGCTGTTAAATTTCTTCTTCCCTGAACTGAACTTTGACCAGCCACTGAGCGGACAGTTTGCCGCAATAAAAAGTTTCCTCGACAACATAGACCTTGAACATGACTATGGGGTGGACATAGGGATAGTGCTGGACGCCGATGCACAGGGAATGAGAATAGAGGAAGTCGACATAGGAAACATAGTGCACGAAATGTCCACTCTAAAGGAACTCAACATAATGGCAAACGAAGTCGTAAGAACAATCGTGGACCGTGCAATCAGCTACGGAAGACTGACCATGGTGGACGATCTTGGAAATGCCATAAGGATGGAAATAATGGGATTGTCCCTTGTGACCTTCGGAATATTCGGAATATTCTTCATAAAGTTCATGGGTACGGCATTGTCCGGAATAATAATACTCACAGGACTGCTCATCTCCCTCTACTACATATTCCGCATAATAAGAATGTCACTGAAGGTATACAGACAGACAAAGATACCGACAATACAAATAATAAAGTCATTCATACACATGCACTTTCCGGTAGTGATCTCAATAATAATACTGATGGCAATAGTAATCAGTTTACTCGGATCAGTAACGATATCCTCAAACGAAATATCCATAGAGCCGGCAAGTAAGAACCTGGTAATATCCACAGAATCCCAGCCGCGAAACAGTCTTGACGTAAGGGGACCCTACACAATAGAAAGTGCACTTGAAAACGAATTGCAGCTGATACGACTGCCGAACTCGGCACTCAACACACTGCAGTCCCAGTACGGAGACTACGTCTACATAGATGGGGAGCGCTATCAGCTCGAACAGGTAGTAAACGACGAAAACGACATGATAAGGATGCCAGGATCGGCAAGAACTGCACTTGAACTAAAGACAGATACCGTGATAAGAGACTCCGACCTGAGAGGCGTATTCGAAGACACATACCTGCAGAGAAACATGCACAACACCGAAGTGGCAAAAATAGAAGCGGACGGAAATGAAACAAAACTTCAAACCATAAACGATACTGTAGTAAACATAGGGTCACAGATTACTACACGGGCAGACACTGCAAAAATACTGAAAGTATACGTAAACGATACGAAAGTTGCACAGGAAACCGGAGTAATCGAAAACGGAACATACCCTATAAGCATAAACAACATAACATATCAGTACCTGCTGCTCAACACATCAAGTGAGGGAATGATATACAACACAACATACCAGACCTCAAACATAACGGTATACCTTGAGGAAAACGGTGCAAACTCAACAAACATATTTGTTCAGGATTCACCAATGACAAGATTTTTAAACATTGACATAAAAAACAACATCTGACCACCCAACCTTTTTTTATAAAATTTCCAAATAATCAATAAAATTTTGACACTATTTTTATAAAAATTACAAAAAAATGTAAAAACCTTTATATACTACATAATATAAATTACTATTTGTGACTTATAATGGATTAAACAATATTTAAAAAAACACTTGTCGCATTACAAATGTTTAATCTAAAGTCACAAAAACCTACAAAGTACAAAAAAGTAGGAAATAAAAAAAGTTTAAAAAAAATTGGAGGAAAGATGAACAATTACTATGAGAATCCATCCATTAGCATATAAATGTCGAATATACCCCTCAAAAAAACAGGAGGAACAGTTAACACAGACACTCCAGATCTGTCAGGAATTGTACAACAAGCTGCTGGCAAAATATAAAGAAGACTGTCAAAATAAAAAATATATCCCTACACTGAAAGACTACTTCCAAAACCTTGCCCTGGAGTATAAACAAGATTCAAAATCCCTACAAAAACTCGAAGAATCAAGCATCAAAGATGTAATAAACAACCTCTCAAAGGCAATAAGACAAAAAGCAAATCCACAGCAGGTACAGTTCAAGGACGAACGCAAAAGAGTGAACTCGTTTCTTCTAATCGACAAACCAGACATACAACTAAACGACAAAGACATAACCCTAGAAAAATATGGAAAGATAAAACTTCGCTACGGAAAAAGTTTCAGCGACAAAAAAATCCTCTCATACAGAATCAAAAAACAATGCCACATATGGTTTCTGATAGTAACAGTCAAGATAAACAGCATACAACCATTTAAAAAAACAGGAAAAAAGGTGGGAATAGACTTAGGAATATCCCACCTTATAATCCTCTCAAACGGAAAAAAGTACGACCCCCCAAACATATCAGAAATAGAACTCAAAATCAAAAACCTCAAAGAAAAACTGTCAACGAAAACATATGGAAGCAGAGCATACAATGCAACAAGAGACAAGCTCGACAAACAGAAGATGCACAGACAAAACATAATCATAGACTACTACCACAAGCTGAGCACAGAGCTGGTCAGGGAATACGATTTCATAGCAATGGAATCACTGAACATACAGGTAATGGCAAGAGACCCAAGATACAAAAACCAGATATACAAGGCAAACTGGCAAAAATTCATAACCATGATAAAATACAAGTGCGAACTGTACGGAAAAACTTTTGTCCAAGTAGAAGCAAAATACCCATCATCAAAAATATGCAACAGCTGCGGATACAAATTCAATAACCTTACAATAGATGTAAGGGAATGGAAATGTCCAAACTGTACTCAGATAAATGACAGGGACGTAAACGCAGCAAGAAATATACTAAAACATGCATTAAACACACAGGAAAAGAGAATAACAATATAATCACACAAAAAATCAGATAAACAAAACCTCTCAGACATAAAAACACGCATGAACCTGCGGGACGTGGGGGATAGCTATACCAGAGGCATATAGAACCCGACAAGGGAAGTCCAGATTTAAGTTATGCCGCCTCGACATTTACACTTAACCCGGGGAACACGGGGGATAGCTTTGCATTGACCTAGAATCCACAGAAGGAAGTTCAACGGGGCCTAAACATAGAAAGCGTGCAAATGTCAAACCCGTAGGATACGGGGGATGGCCATGTTCAGAGTGGCATAGAATTCGAAAAACGAAAATCCATAAAACAAAACGGCAGCTCCAGATGTTTACTGAACCCACGGGATGTGGGGGATAGCTGTTAAAAAACAGAATCTGCAAAGAAATCCAACGCGGGGCATTAGGAAAGGACGTAAACATCGAAACCTGTTGGGCACGGGGGTTAGCCTTACAGACAACACAGGTCATAAGGAATCATAAAAAATATGAAGCCCATAAAAACTCTCTCAAAAATTTACGTTATGTTAAAGAAATTTTCTTTAAAAATTTAATAACCAAAACGTCATTAAAGAATATACAAAAAACACAATATTCCCTAAAAATACAATAAACAACAAAAAAAGTTACAATTCTAGACGTATATTGCAAGTGTAAAAAATTGCAACATACAACTAGAAACTATTTTTTTTAGAACTCATCATCAAGAGTAAAACTTACCCTCTCATAATCATCTAAATTATGGAAAGATTTAGTGGCATCCACACCGATCTTGGTTGTAGTACCATCAATCTCCGCAACAGGATCCAATGAGGAACCCCTGGCCTTAGGGATAATGAAAATGTCATCATCACCCTTCACACGGGTGGCAATTGCATACTCAACATCAACAGGATCAAAAATGTCAATGTCATCATCAACAACCACACAATGCTTAAGTGAAGGATGAGCAGACAGGGCAGCCATCATAACATTCTTGGCATCACCCTCGGTCTGTTTTCTGATAGAAACAACGGCATGCAACCAGCAGCAACCGCCCTCAGTCAAAACAACATTCTTGACGGTAGGCAATGTATTTTTCACACTGTTATAGATACGAGGTTCCTGAGGTAAACCCTGCAACAGCTTATGCTCATTACCCGCAGGAAGAATGGCATGATAATAAGGATTGTCCTTAAAGTGCATTCTGCTGAGCTTGATGACAGGTTCATCCCTTATCTTGTCATAAGTATCAGTCAGGTCAACAAAAGGACCCTCACTCCTTCTGACATTAGGCAAAATCTCACCCTCAAGTAAAATTTCACACTCCGGAGCCTCAATATCCACATTCTCACACCGGACCAAAGACAAATTGCCGTCCTTAAAAGTGTTGGCAACCTCAAGCTCGCTGTCATTAATGGAAATGCTGGTAGTGCTGGCAAGCAAAGTTGAAGGACTTAAGCCAATGGCAATGGCAACCTCCAAAGGTTTGCCAAGTTCCTCAGCCCTCTTATAATAAGTATACAACTGTCTTGGAACAATCCGGATACCCAACTCATCATCAGAATTTACCAGCATCCTATGGATAGAGGCATTGGTCACACCGGAATCAGGATCCCTGGCAATGACAATACCTGCAGTAATATACTTGCCCTTATCACGCGGATAATGCTTAAGAACAGGAATCTTGCTCAGGTCAGCATCAACATTATTGCAGTAAACCTCATCAAAATTCCTGACACAGTCAATTCTGGTGGGATTATTGGTGGCATTAATAATGTTCTCGGTAATCTTGTCAACACTGGTGCCAATGGACCTGGCAATCTTATCCCTGGTATTGCAGATACCCGAAATAATATTCATATCACAATCCTTGACATTGGTAAAAACAACAGTGTCAGTAGGATGCTTCTTCAGGATTGAAGTAATCTCATACTCACAGGACACTTCATCACTAATTACAATAATATCATCACTAATTTCATCAATTAAACGGGACATACAAACTCACCCTCATTCATAATAAACATTTCTATGCAAAGTTTTCATAAACTTAATAAGCTCATTTCTAATATTCTCATCATAAATGGAGAAAATTCTGGCAACAAACAACGCAGCATTCTCACCGGCATTCAAACCCATGGTCGCAGTAGGAACACCAGGAGGCATCTCAATCATACTCAGAAGAGAATCAATACCAAACAGGCTCGTAGTACAAGGAACACCAATAACCGGCTTGGTCGTATGGGAAACAATAGCACCGGTAAGGATAGTGCTCAAACTGGAAACCGCAATATACAAATCAACATCATCATCAATGTCACTGATATACTTCTCCAGCTTATCCGGACTCCTCGTGGCAGAAACAACCTTATACTCACTCTTAATTTTAAGAGTCTCAAGAGTCTGACTGATTTTACGGACAATCTCCATATTCGAATAATTACCCGAAATAATCAAAACCTTAGTATCCGAATCCAACTTCAAAGTCTTATCAACAGTAACAGAATTGCCCGAAGAGGACTCAGTTCTCCTGTAATTCTTACCTGCAATCTTCTCGATAAGCTCCTCCTCAGATTTCTGAATCTTGGCATTATAGGAACTTCTGATATCCCTCAAGGTCTTTCTCAAATCATCATCATTACATGCAATAATCTGACAAGCCAACCATGCAGCATTATCCCCCCTATCAATACCCATAGTGGCAACGGGAGTACCCAACTGCATCTCAGTACAGGATAGTAAAGAATCAATACCGCCCATCTTAACTTCAACAGGAACAGCAATAACAGGCTTTGTAGTATAAGAAGCAACAACACCCGGCAAATGGGCTGCAAGACCTGCAATAGTAATAATCACTTCAACACCATCAGTCTCATTCCTGATAATTTCCTTAAGACGGTGATGAGTCCTGTGCGCAGAAGCGACACGTAAATCATAGTTAATATTCATTTCCTCAAAAACATTAACGGCTTTCTGTGCAACCTTATAATCGGATGCACTGCCCAAAACAATCATAACTTTAGTCTGGCTTATAAGTATGCCCCCTTTCAAAATTCAATTAAATGTGTAAGATTTATCAATATATAATATTGTGTCCTTTTTTCTATTTAACTAATTGTAATAAACAAAAAAATAAAAAACACAAAAAAATACAACATAACAAAACACCAAATCAAAAAAAAGTAAAAAAAAATATACTATATAAACTACAAAATAAACCTATATATCCAAAAAAAACTCGGGATGATATCATGAACATAATATTTACAAATGATCAGATATTCTTACTGATACTAGCTATAATATTCTTAATAGCAATAATAGTAATCGTAATAGAATGGAGAAAAACCATAGTATCCAAAAATGATATAATACTGCTAGAAAAACAAGCAGAACTCAAAAAAATAGAACTAGTCGAAAAAGACATAGCAAACAAACAAAGAAAAGAAAATCTAGCAGAACTATCAGAAAAAGACCAAGAAAAACTAAAAGAAATAAGATTAAACACATCAGAAATAACAGCAAAAGTAGGTTTATTAAGTACACAACTAAACGAAAGAGTAGAACAATTGGAAGCAAAAAATGAACTAGTAAAACTACAAAAATTAACAAGCGAACTAGACAAAAAAGAAAAAGAACTAAACGATTTACTAAACAAACAATAAGGTGATTATATGGAACCTGCAACAACTCTTGCAATAATCATATTAGTAGTCGCTATTTTAATTTTACTGTACTACTACTTAGAATCTACAAACAATCCTGTATATCAAAGCATTCATGCTCAAGCTTCAGGTTTCTCAACAAGAGTTAGTCAAGAGGAATACATATCAAATCTATCAGATAGAGTTAATGATTTCAGTGAAAAAATCAAAGACAGAGTTCAAGACGAAGATGAAGAAGAGCATGTTTCTAAAACAGATATAATGTCAAAAAAAATCTCTCAATTTATCGATGAACAAAGTGAACAAGTAATTGAAGATTGGAATCTTGCAACAAATAAAGATTTAGATAATGTTATCGAGAGATATGAAAGTTTAAAAGAAGAACTTTATACATACAAAGAGGATAATGATAACAGAGTGTCTGATTTAGAAAAACGTGTTGATAAAATAGATGAAGAACTTAAAAACATAAAAAAATAAGTTTCGTATAATCTCCCCTTATTTCTTTTTA
>CADBRM010000123.1 GCA_902797085.1 uncultured Methanobacteriaceae archaeon | reverse complement strand
TAGGAACAAAAAAATTTTATAAATCACATTTTTGGAACTCTTATTTAATGCTCTTTTAATCTAAATATCTTTTATTATTCTTCTTTTCATATATAACAGATAGATAATTGTTTATATAAAATTTGGTCTAATAAGAACCATTTTTTGTTTTTTTAATGAAAATTGCTATTACTCTTTTATAAAGTAAAACAACTAAATAACAGTTATAAAAATTATTTTAGAAGATTATTAAATTTTAAATTTGTTTTTAAAGCATTATTTTCAAAAATTTTTTAATAAAACATTAGAATATCACTTATTATTGTTATTTTTTTTAAAAAATTTTCTATCTCTTATTTTTTTGTAAATTATTTTCTAGCAAATAATAATAATATTAAATAATACTTTTTGATTAAATTATACATTTTTTTAAAAAAAGATGGATTTTTTAATAATTGTTTAAATAATTTTTTAAATTTATTATCAAATATTTTTATATAAGTTACTTAAAAGATATTAGTAACTTAATTAAAATCGTTGTATAATTATATTTTAAACTAAATTTTTGATAGTTAGAATTATTAACATTTTTAAATTTTTGTGTAATTAATTTCGGGAGATTAGATTATGCCCATTAAAAATAAATATAATTCAGATATGGAAGATTTAGGTGAAGCATGTAAGGACTATAAGTTGCACTTGACTATATTATTCTGTATTATCATCTCAGAATATATCGGTGTAATAGCTTTGGATATAATGGGTGTTAATATAGTTTTAATGCCCCTGTTGTATGCTTTGGTATTAGCAATTGCATTTTATGTAGTCAAGCCATTCAAGTGGATAGAAGAACAGCAATCTGATGAATCTTCGGCAATAATGATGTTGCTGGTTGGTCCTTTGTTAGTTAAACTGGCAATAGCAAGTGGTCAGAACCTGGCTATTGTCTTTGATGTGGGAGCAGCAATATTGTTAGAACAGTTAGGTAATTTTGGAACAATATTTTTAGGATTACCAATTGCATTGCTATTAGGTTTTAAAAGAGAAGCTATAGGTATGACCAGTTCTATTTGTCGTGAACCACAAATGGCAGTTGTAATGGATAGGTATGGATTCACTTCACCTGAAACAAGAGGTTTCTTCACAGTATTTTTAATCGGTACCGTTTTAGGAACACCTTTTATTAGTATAATGACAAGTATTCTTGCTTATGTGGTTCCATTACATCCGTTTGCATACGGTATGGCCTGTGGTATAGGTAGTGCCAGTATGAATGCAGCAGCGGTTGCATCACTTTCGGCGGTATACCCACAATATGCAGTTCAACTGGAAGCATTTAGTGGAATGGCCAACCTAATTGCTATGGTAACTGGAATGTATGTATACATATTTGCTGCAATTCCATTAACGGAGAAAATGTATGATATACTTGAGCCTATAACTGCAAAAATTATCAATAAAAATGAAATTACTTCAAATGAGGATAGGTAGATGAAAAAAAGATTATCAATAAACATGGTTTTGGAATGGATAGGTATTCTATTAATCTTTTCCGTTATGGCAGCTATAGGTAATTGGGTTGGATTCAAGTATCCTTTCATGGAATCTTTAATTGGGATGTTCATTTTATGTATCATTTCTTTACTTGGTTTAATAATTGAAAAGTTATTGCCGTATGACAGTATACCTGCGATTATTTATATCAGTTTAATAGGTTTGATAGTTGCATTACCTTGGTGTCCTTTAGCAGAGCCTATTATATATTATACATCAAAAGTTGATTTAATTTCTTTAACAACCATATTGCTTGCATATGCTGGTGTAGCAATGGGTAAAGATTTAGGTAGTTTCAAGAAAGTTGGTATAAGGGGGATAATTGTTACCTTTGCAGTTATTTTGGGTACTTATTTCTTCTCAGCAGTCATTGCACATTACGCATTAATATTTACGGGAATGATTTAATTTTTTAAATCTATTTTTATTTTTTTTATTGATTTATTTTTCAATAAGCTTATTACTTTTTTTAAACATAGATAATATTACTAACGGAATCAGATGTTATTATTATGGATTATAATGAAAAGATTAAAAAGAATATCTTATATGATTATAGGTTGCATATAACCATTCTATTTGTTTCTATTATCTCATTAGCTATTGGAACAATCAATATCCATATTGTCGGCAGTTTTAATTTGATATTATTGCCTTTAATGTACTCGTTGTTTTTGGCAATCCTATTTTATGTATACAAACCAATAAAGTGGATTAATAAAGATCAGTCAAAAAATTGTGCTAGATTGATGCTGATACTAATTTGTCCTCTGATTGTTAAACTGGCTGTTGCCAGTGGGGAAAATATTGACATATTGTTCAATGTGGGTCCTGCTTTACTTCTAAAGGAGTTGGGCAGTATTGGAACAGTATTGATCGGACTTCCTATTGCAATGTTTTTAGGTTTCAAGCGTGAGAGTATCGGCATGACTAGTTCCATATGTCGTGAACCACAGCTGGCAGTATTAATCAATAAGTATGGCTTTGATTCTGTAGAAGTCAAGGGTTTTTTTATTGTATATCTGATAGGGATTGTATTGGGAACATTGTTTATAAGTTTTTTAGCGAACATTTTATGTTATGTGGTTCCATTACACCCATATAGTTATGCTTTGGCTACAGGTATTGGCAGTACAAGTATGAATGTAGTGGCCTTGTCAAGCTTGACGGCAATGTATCCTGATTTGTCCAGTAAATTACTGGCATATAGTGGCATATCAAATCTAATTTCAGTGGTGTTCAGTATATATGTTTATATGTTTATTTCATTACCGTTAACAGAGAAGTTATATGAGAGACTTCACGGTTATTTTAATTAAAGTATACTTAATTATTATTAAAATTATAATGTTTAAAATTAAAATAACACATTTTATTTTTTTTCAAATAATTGCCGATGAGTTAATTTGTACATTATTTTTATTCTATTTTAAAAATCAAGATTAATTTAAAATCCATTCAAGAAAATAGTTCATAATGATTATTCATTTTAAATTTATTTACTAGAAAAGATATAACTATAATTATATACTGAAATTTAGGAGAATTATTTATGAGTGATTCAATTATAGAAAAATCAACGGAATTAATCAAAAAATTAAGACAGGAAAGTCCATTAACACATTGCATAACAAATGTCGTTACAGTAAGGGACTGTGCAAATGCAGTTCTGGCGATAGGAGGATCACCTATAATGGCTAATGCTCCTGAAGAAGCAGAAGAAATAGTTTCTATAGCAAATTCATTAGTGATTAACATAGGAACATTGACAAAAGAACAAATAGAAACCATGAAAAAGTCTGCAAAACAAGCAAGTAACTTGGGTAAACCATTTGTACTGGATCCTGTAGGGGTGGGTATAAGTAAAATAAGAAATGAAACACCTATAGATATAATCAGGGAATCAAAACCGGCAATAATAAGGGGAAACTTATCAGAAATCAAGGCAATAGCAATGTTTTACGGCATATTAGAAGAATGTACTACCGCAAAGGGAGTGGATGTTGCTGAATCCGATGTTATCAATGAAGATACATTAGAAATTAATTCTCAAATAGTTAAAAATATTGCAGAAAAACTTGATACAACAATAGCAGTTTCCGGTCCGATAGATATTATTTCAGACGGAAAAGAGATATATACCATAGCAAACGGTGATGCAATGATGGCCAATATTACTGGTACAGGATGTATGTTGGGTTGTTTAATGGGATCATACGCTGCAATAGATAATCCTCTAGTGGCAGCAGTCACGGCAACTGCAGTGATGGGAATATCAGGGGAATTGGCTGCAAAGATTACTATTGACAACAATCAGGGAACAGGTTCATTTGGAACTTATCTGATAGACGAATTGTCCAAGATGAATGAGAAAACATTCACGGAATATGCTAACATAAAAAAAATTTAGGTTGAATCTATATGAAAGAATACGGATTATATTTGGTAACTGATCAATTTGACCTGACCGAAGAGCAATTTTTAAATGTAATAGAACAGTCCATTATAGGAGGGGTGTCCATTGTCCAGATACGGGAAAAACACAGCACTACCAGAGACTTCTTAAGCCTTGCTTTGAAGGTGAAAAAAATTACGGACAGTTATGACGTACCCTTAATAGTTAATGACAGAATTGATGTGGCCATGGCGGTGGGTGCTGCAGGGGTACACTTGGGTCAGGATGACATGCCCTGTAAAATAGCACGTAAAATATTGGGTTCTGATGTTACAATAGGTATCAGTGCACATACATATAAGGAAGCATTGAAAGCACAGAATGATGGGGCAGACTACCTTGGTGTCGGTGCTATAGAGGCAACAAGTACAAAAAAGGATGCAAATATTGCTTCTCCTGAGGAGTTAACAAAAATCAATGAGAGAATTGAAATCCCTAAAGTGGCTATTGGTGGAGTAAAAAAATCTAATGCCAATAAAATTGTGAATGATTACGGTTTTGATGGTATTGCAGTAGTATCTGCAATTATGAAAAGTAATAATCCGCGTAAAGCTGCAATGAAACTATTGGCGGAAGTTAACAAATGAATGTAGAAACAGTCTATGCCGGAATTATCGGTGGGGTGGTGGCCGATGCATTGGGAGTACCCTTTGAATTCAGTACGCTCGATAGCATGATGGAAAACCCGGCTACAACCATGGTGGGTTATGGAACTCATGGTCAACCTGAGGGTACCTGGTCTGATGATTCATCTATGACACTGGCGACTGTCGATAGTTTAATTCATGGCGTGGATTATGAGGACATGATACAAAAATTCTGTGAATGGCTTTTTGAAGCCAAATACACACCTCATGGTGAAGTTTTTGATAATGGTTGCACTACATATAGTGCTTTGAGTAATTATCGTCACGCCAACAGAAGTCCACTCGATTGCGGTTTGGATGGTGAACGGGATAACGGCAACGGTTCTCTTATGAGGATAATGCCCATAGTTCTCTATGCCAATGCTAAGGATATGCCTATCGGACAACAGATTGAATTAATTGGGGATGTTTCTGCATTAACTCATGCACATAAATTTAGTAAGGCCTCTTGTAACATTTACAATTTCATTGCTCAGGAAATATTGGATAATCCTGATAAAGACTTCAAAACGGTTATCGTTGACGGTATAGACAAATCACGGAAACATTATGAAAACGAGGAATATCCCTGCTTTGATAGGTTATATGGAAACCTATTTTCCCTTGATGAGGATAATCTTTCTTCTAAGGGATATGTGGTTTATTCGTTGGAAACAGCACTGTACTGCTGTTATCATACGGGCAGTTATGAACATGCAGTTCTGAAAGCGGTAAATTTCGGTGGGGATACTGATACCAATGCAATTATTGCTGGTGCTTTGGCTGCACTTTATTATGGTTTCAATAGCATTCCAAGGGAATGGTTAGACAAAATTGTCGGATTGGATTATATTAAAGAGTTATGTGATGATTTTTATAAATCACTAAAATAAGATACTATTTTTTTTTCAAGTAGGAAAATAAGAATGTGTTTTTTCATTCATTCTTATTCCATACTTTGATATTTATTTAAAAATTCTATAAATTGATCGATACGTGTTTTATTTATTGAATATAGTGACATTTTACCTTCTTTTCTCATATATAGCAGTCCACTGTCAGTGAGTAGCTTCATATGATGAGATAAGGTAGGTTGTGTTATGTCAAATTGTTTTAGTATTTCAAAAGCATACATTTCTTCATTCGAGACTAAATTCAATATCTCAATTCTGTTTGGTTCACTTAATGCTTTTGCAACTTTACATACTTCATCAATTTGCATCATCTATCACAACTTATATTTTATATTTAATTATTTATTGTTCTGTTAATATAAAACTATTGATATTTTTTTTATATTATTTTAAAAATTTTTGATGAATAAAAGATAAGATAATTAAGTATTATTTGTTTAAAACTCATAAAAAATTAAATCATTATTATTTTCATGATTTATTTTTATAGAAAAAAGATTATATGGCTCTAAAGGATTATTGGATTATTTTTATACTTTTTGTTTAAAAGCATTTTTTTAATATTTTGAAAAATAGTGGGGTGGTTTTTTTTTGGAGGTGAGGTTATTGATTGTTTCTAAATAAAAATAATTACCTGATGATATTTGACCATTCAGGATGCTTGTCTACAAATTCTTTTGTTATCAGTTCCAATCCTATTGCAAATCCTATATCTTCATCATACCATCCTGATTCACTTCGTGAATTAATGTACAACATTCCATAGGCTTTCATTTTATAGTTCTCATACATTACGGCATCAGGATATTTGGTATTGTATTCTTTAGGGGGAATGTTTAACATATATACGAATTTGGTGGGGTATGCATCAGGCGAATTTCTCAGTTCTTCTTTAATGGAAAGGATGTATTCCCGGTTAAGATGTATCTTTCCATTAAAGTTGCCTTCCAGATTATCATACCATTCCAGATATCTTAACATTTTCTCTTGTTCGTTTTTTAATATTTCATCAGCGCTTATTGTCATTTTTTTCACCAAAAATAGTTAATTGAAAAGGGAGTTGTGGGGGTGAATAAATAATGTAATCATTCTTCATCTGTTATTATAATGTCCTTGTATTGTGGGAATTCCTCTATGAAGTCATATATTTCTTTGTCTAAGAATTCTTCATATCTTCCCACAGGGTCCGAATTTGGGTTGGCATATTTAAATTGTAATTCGTTTCTTTTTGCATATGAGTTTTTTAGTCTTTCCTTTACTTCAGGATCAAAGTTGTCCATTCGGGTAGGTCTGTTGTGTTTGTCTCCGATATATGCCAGTCCTATTGGATTGAACCTGTAGGGCATTATTGTTCCTGCGTTTAACGCTACCTGGTACATTTCAAAGTATTTTTCCGTGATAAATTCATAGTTTAGTGTTACGGTAGATTCTTTTATTTCCTTTTCTACTGCTATTAGATTGTTTATAACTTCTTCATCCCATTCTTCTGTATTCATTTATTTCACTTCACATTGTTATATTATTTCATTTGATAATATATATTTAATAATATAAATACTTTTAAAAATATTCGAAGTTCAAAAATAAGGATTCGTTAAATATCAATCATCAATAAAAACATTCACATATTCCGATTTGTTGTCATACTCTAAAAAGAGGTCCAGCAAAGCTTTTGTCAAACACTTATGATTGATGAAATGAATTTCATACTCTTCATTGACATCACTTAGGAAACTTTCCAAACTGTCATAGCTTCCATCAAATTCGGGATATTCAAGTACGTCCTGTAAATAATATTTTGGATCCTTACGAATAAGTTTTCCATTGATTTCAATAAATTTCATGCTAATCCTCTAAAAAAATTGAAATGTGATTAATCATCACATATAAAATATAAAAAGTCGCTTTCTAAAGATGCGTCAAAAAATGTGTCTATCATGTCTTGACTTACATATTCACTATTCACAAGTTCTATTTGAGTCTCGACACCTATATCTGTTAGACAATCATATAATGCATCCAAATTTTTTCCATAATACTCCGGAAAGTCAAATACTTTCTTAAGATAATCATGTGATTTTTCTTTAATGAGCTTTCCGTCTAAGATAATGTATTTCAAGTTATACACATCCTATATCTCTTTAAAAGATCCATAGTGATCTTCGGTGTAATAAACCTTATAGTCTACCGTCGAGTAAACAATTCTTTTTGCACCCCGACTGGTACCGTTTGCATCGATGTCACATTCTATGTACTTTTTTTCGATGTGTGGCAGTAATCCCTGTCTGTTCGTAAATACATCTCCGCCAATACTTTTTCCCGGAGCATAGCTTTTCAGTGGACCGCCACGCCATCCTAATTTCTGGGCTTCCTTTTTAGTAAGGTAATTGTTCGGCAATTTATGGAATTCCTTGATATATGCAGCAACTTCAGGTGCGGTAACATATTCCCCGCTCTCAATGACACTTACATGAGAGTCATCTATGGAGGTGTCTCCACTGTCCAGTGTACCGAAGGCATTTGTACCAAATATTCCTCCAAGCAATGCAATAATTATTACCATTGCCGCCGAAAGAATTTTCTTATCCATTTTTTCACTCCACATATTGTTCTATTATTATCTTTATTGTTGGATTTTATAATACTTAACTTGAAGTACTTGTTTGAATGTTTTCATCAGTGTACTCCTCTGTGATAACACAGTGCCTAATCTGTTTTATCGGTATGTAGAATATTGCTATTGAAACAAAGCATGCAACCGACATTATTTCGGGTATTCCCATAAACAATCCGATGAATCCAACGATATACAAGTAGAACCTTTGTGCAACTTTATGTGCACACAACTGATATCTTAATTTTTTATTGTCCTTGATATCCAGGAGGAATTTTGTTGTAAGCAGATATGATGCCTCTATGATTACGAAGGTAATTCCATATAGCAGCTGGGGTATGCTGGAGTTAAAATTTTCTGCCACGTATATGGTTAAAAAAGGCAGGAGGGTTATCCAGAACAACATTATTCCTGTGGATACTATTACTTTTCTATCTATTCTCTTGATGTAGTGAAACATATTATGATGACTGTACCACATTGTAAAACAGGTGATGAAACTAGTCAAATATGCAAAAAACACGGGTTTTAAATTCCAAATTGCTTCGAAAGATGTGTTTTCCGGTTGTGGAAAACCTAAAACAATAATGGTAATGACTATTGCTATAATCGCATCTACAAAAGCCTCTAATCTTCCAGAATCCATATTATCATTCTTCATATTTTTTTATAAATATTCTCATGTTCTATTTTTAATTCTTCTATTTAATAATCTATAGCCATTCATAACAAAATAAGTGATGATATTTTTTTATATTATTATAATAAATTCATTGAATAATTGAATTTTATAATAAAATAAACCATTTTTTTAAAATAATTTTATAAAAATTGATAAGTTTAAATAGTATTTTGTTTAATATTATTATTAATAAGAATTGTATTAAAAAGTAATACTTTTCTTATTAATAAATTAAAAGAGGAAACTTATGTACAAGAATACAAAACAAATGTTCTTATTGTTCACATTAGTATTTCTTTTAATTGGTTTAAGCACATTAAACGCAACAGAACTATCTGAAAACGATACAATGGACAGTACCACCCACATCAAAGGAGAGGCACTGACAAAAAATCCAACATCAGAAAAAGAACCAGTTATAAAGTCGGATGAAAATAAGGACAATACAAAAAAATTCAATAAAAGCACTGATAAAAACGCAATTAAACAGGATGAAGAAAAAATTGACACCACATTACAAGTAAACTTCAAGGAAGAACCTGCAGATGAAAACTACAATCCCC
>CADBRM010000122.1 GCA_902797085.1 uncultured Methanobacteriaceae archaeon | reverse complement strand
TAGAAGTATTCAAAAGAACACTACGAATACACTTCCTAACCTCATCATAAGCATTAAAAATAGGAATAATAATAGAAACCTTCCTATTTAAAGAATTGACAATATTATTTACTTCTTTATTGGAATATGAATTTTTTAAATCTTCCAAAAGCTTTGGAGCTTCAGCAAATGCTCTACGATTTTCTTTTCTTCCGTTTTTGATAAAATGTGAGAATGGATTTATGTTCGCTTTTGCAACATCAGGATAGAACTGAATATATCGTTTTGTTGAAAATGCTTTGCTTGGATTGTATCCTTTTTGTGCACCATATACAATATAATGTAATATTGAATCCATACCACTATCTTTTACTTCAGGATAATTCTTTAGATAATATTCTTCATCAAAGAATGATGAATCCTTGATAATGTTGTAATCATTTTCATATTCTTTGAAATTCTCAAATTGATTATTATTTTCATCATGCCGTGTTGAGTCTGATTTGGTTGTGGTTGATGAATCTGTATTGTTCATATTATCATCCCCTTAAATTTGATGGTATTTTTTGAGTCGGATTAAATGTTTTTATGTTACAATATTTATGTAATTTTTAAACTATTATTGCGATTATATCTATTTCGCATCATTATTCCCTGTTGTTTTTATTAATTATTTCAATGAAATGATTTGCCCTATCCATATAAGTGTTTCCAGACATATCATTATCAATTTCTTTTTTATTGTTCAAGTTTTCTTTTATTAGATTATCCAATTCCTCTTTGGATTCGTATGTAAATACCCTCTCAGGAAATAGTTTTTCCAATCCTTCTACCGAATCAGATATAACCAATGCGCCACATGCGATTGCATCGAATATACGATTTGAAATAAATCCACTTCCCCTCATATCATCCCAGTGATCATTTAACAATATTTTACAAGAGGAGTATGCCTTATTTAAGTCCTGGTTAGGAATATATGTACCTTTAATATATTTTTGGTCAATGAATTCATCCCAATCAGCACCATATACAGAAAGGTTGTAATCTGTAGGCAACAAATCTTTCAAAATTTTTCTAAATACCTTTCTGGAATTACCTACAAATAACAAATCCGATTCGTACTCTTCATTATATTCCGGATAGAATTTTTCTGTATCGGTACATTGGAACATACAATCTACGGGTACATCCACATAGTTTTTTAGTTCATTAGTCCAATATTCCGATGCAACAAATACATAATCATATAACTCATATTCATTTAAGGAAACTAGTTCCGGATGGGAAATATTCCATATGATATTGTAGTGCTGGACTTTTGGATTATAGAATGATAATCCCCTTAACACTATTACATTATCAACTATTGCATCACTAAAATCATCCCATTCAGGTAAAACTTGAATTTTAACTGCAAATCCCTGTTTTTCGAATTCCTTCCGTAGTCCTTCGGCCAAATAATAGTCTCCCCATTTATGTATTTCATTCCATGAGGGTACAGGAATTTTTATTGAAATCTTAGTTTTTTCATAATATTTTTCAAGAACACTTTTTAGCATGTCAGCCCTATGTTTATATGTATGATTTTCCAAGACAATATTACGTAATTCATTGATTTTTTTCACTCTTGTCCTTTCATTTTCCATGTAATATGTAATTACATCTGTTAATTCCTTTTGTGAATGATATTCGGGAATTAATCCGTTAAAGAGTTCATGGTTTCCCTTTGTACCATTTGTTATCACCAATTTTCCTGATGCTAAACTATCAAATACTCTGCTGTTTACAGAACCCCATTCCTTCGTTACATGATTTGCATCATCAACTACAATCTTACAAGATGAGTAAACATTCGGCATATCATAATAACTTACAAATCCCTTGGCGTATGGAGCTAATTTTGGTATTTTTTCCCAATTAACTCCGTACAAGTTGAATGAATATTTCATTGAACTTGGATTTAAGAAATCAATAATTTCCCTTTTGGCATCCCAGTAGCTACCAGTAAAACAGTAATCACAAATGTACTCCTTTACAGAAGGAATTTCTTCATTAAACATCACATCATCAGATGCCAATGGATATAATATTGCATCATATCCCGTTTTTTCCTTAATGAAATCACAGGCTATCTGACTACTGGCAAATACCAAATCATATTTTCTGAATGAAGGTTGTTCTATCCAACGTTCAAACCAATTTCTCAGCCATGCAATCTTTACTAATAGACCATTGTCTGATCTGATTTGTGATAAATCATAGGCGTCCAATAATGAGATTAACACATCAACATCACTATCTACATCATACCAATCCTTTTGTCCATCTTTATTTCGTCGAACCTGATACTTTATTTTCCAACCAAAATTTTCCAATTGTTTGGCTAGTGTCAATGCAGTAAAATAATCTCCGGCAGTCGTGTCATTATCTGCTTGAGTTACGACAAAAGATACCGTTAATGGTCTATTAGTAAATAATTGGTTATTGTTTATTTTATCTTTCAACAGTTCTTTTCGTAACCATTTATTCCACCGGTTTATGAAAATTCTCTGATTGTTTAATCTTCTATCCCTAACCTCTTTCTTATCATTTTTCTCCTGGGTACCGAATTCATAATGGTATAACATGGATCGGGGGTTGTAAATATTTTTATATCCTGCCCTATGTAATTTCAGGCACAAGTCAACATCTTCATATCCATAAATATAACTATTATCAAAACCGCCCACTTCCAAATATACTGATTTTTTTATCAGCAGGCAAGCTGCAGTAACAGCAATTATTTCTTCATCTTCAGTTTTGTTGGTAAGATTTTCATAATTTACAGCATTATCCCTGTTAAATGGTTTAACATATCCGTCACCTTCTTCAAAAATAATACCCGAATGTTGAATTGTATATGATTTATCACCATTCAATTCAGAAGTACTACAATCAGGATATATCAATTTGGACCCAACAGCACCTATATCCTCACTTGATAAAACAGTACACATCAAATGATTTAGCCATCCATCCAATGGTTTAGTATCATTATTTAGGAACAACAAATAATCTCCTTTTGCAATATCAACCCCTTGATTGTTGGCAAAGGAAAAAGTTTCATTCTTATCATTCTTTATCAAAGTTATAGGTAATTTTTTATAGCCATCTATTACTTTTAAAGAATTGTCTGTGGAATGGTTATCTACAATGATTATTTCATAATCTAAATGAATAGTATCATCAATTACATCCAATAACCTTTTTAAGTGTTCTTCACCATTCCTATTTACAATTATTATGGATACAAGGGGAGAATTTTCTAATATGGGGATTTCGTTCATTTGATTGTCTGTATTAATCAAATCAATAGTTTTTTGTATTTTATCATCTGTGAGCCTATTTTCATTAATTGTACTTTCAGAAATGTTATTTTCTCCAATATTGCTGTCGAAACCATTTTGTTTAGATGTATTTATTTGTAATTTTTCATGTGAAATGTTAAAAATTCCCATTGAAATTCCCCTTTATTAAATTAATGATTATTAATAATAATATTTTTATTTTTTTAATTAAAAAAGTTTGCTAAAAAAGTGTTTTAATAGTTTAAAATTAATTATTTACTCAAACAGCATTCAGTAATCTATTTAACCCTTTATTATTGACTGTGTATATTCGCCAATAATCATATTACAGAAAAATAATAATTTATGTCTTAATAAAAGGGATTAATTAAAGAATAACTATATTATATTAAAAAAGAAAAAAAAGTAATTAGTATACATATTTCATAAAATAAACTGATGAGACATAGATATAATGAAAACAAATTTAAAAGAAAAATTTTTAAATCATAGCAACAGTTACAAATTCTATAAAGAACAATATGAAATTCTAAGTAAGGAAAATCAAAAACAACAAAATGAAATAAGACTATTAAAAGAAGAGGTTAACAGTTTAAAAGGTAATGATTCATTTAATTCTTTAAAAAAACTGTTATTTTCCAAAGTTTTCCTAACACAATATTATAATCTTTTTAAAGAGTCTTTGGATAATGTTTCAAATCCAAGAGTTGAAGAAAAAACATGTCCCATATGTGGTAGTAATGCAATGTTATTTTTACCAGTGAATAGAAGAAAAGATGCATTATGTTATAACTGTGGTTCATTTGAACGTCAACGTTTAATTTATTTATATTTAAAAAGGTTTACAAATATATTCACTAAAGAAAATAGTTTTTTACATTTTGCACCTGAAGAATGTCTTTATAACAAGTTTATTAATTCTAGAAATATAAATTATTTAACAGGAGATGTTGAAAAAAATTCTAGAGTAAAACAGATTATTGATATGTGCAACATCCAATTTGAAGATAACAAATTTGATTACATTATGGCAAATCATGTTTTGGAGCATGTTCCTGATGATTTTCAGGCAATGAGAGAATTATACAGAACAGTTACAGAACATTCAAAAACTGGCGGAAAAGTAATATTGACTGTTCCCATTTTCACAAAATATGATGAAACTCTTGAAAAAGAAGAGTATAATACCGATGAATTAAGAATCAAATATTATGGCCAAAAAGATCATTTGAGAGCATATGGAAATGATTTTCAGGAAAGATTAGAAAGCGTCGGATTTAATGTTAAAAAATATAATGTTCATGACATTTGCTCTGATGAAGAAATAATTGAATATGGCTTACTTGAAAGTGACATAATTTTTGAATGTAAAAAATAATAATATAAGATTAAAAAAAAAGTATAACGAAAAATAGAGGGTGTTACTTATTAAATCTATGTCTAATGTTGATATTTATAGAATTGTTAAGGAATTGAATGAGGAGATTGTTAATGCCAGAATTGACAAGGCTTATCAACCTACCTACGATACCATACGGATCAAGTTAAGAAAGGCCGGGGAAGGACGTAAAGATTTAGTTATTCAGGCCGGTGTGAGAATTCACCTTACCGATTATCCTCAACCAAATCCTACCATTCCCCCAAATTTTCCCATGTTGCTTAGAAAGCATCTTAGTGGAGGTACCATAACTTCCATTAAACAGCACAATTTTGATAGGATTTTAGAAATAAACGTGCAGAAAAGTAGCACATATACCCTAATTGTTGAACTATTCAGTAAAGGAAATGTAATATTACTAGATGAAAACAAAAACATCATTTCCCCCCTTAAACATAAGAAGTGGCAGGATCGTAAAATTACTGCCCATGAAGAATACAAATATCCTCCCGAAAAGGGCATAAACATTAATAAAACCAATGTTGAAGAGATTAGAACAGTATTGGAAAGTTCAGATAGTGACATTACACGTACTATTGCAATGAATGGTCTTGGCGGATTATACGCAGAAGAAGTAATTGGTTACACAAACATTGATAAAACAAAACTAGCACAAGATTTAAGTGACGATGAAATTGTAGAATTGGATAATGCAATTAAAACCTTGTTTAATCATATTGAAAACGAACCAAACCCTCAAATAATTAGGGATAAAGAGGATAATTCAAAGAACATAGATTTAGTACCGATAAACCTGGACACATATAAAGACTTCGAAATAAAAACTTATGAAACCTTCAATAAAGCGGCTGATGAGTTCTACGGCAAAAAAATTGTTAATGAAATTAATAACCAGGAAGAAAAAGCTTGGGAAAAACGTATTGGAAAGTATGAAAAAAGGCTTAAAATGCAGGAAGATAGTCTTGAAGGTTTTTACAAAACTATTGAGGACACTCAACATAAAGGAGATACAATTTATGCACATTACAATGAAATTCAACAAATTCTTGATGTTATAGGCCAAGCAAGACAAAAATATTCCTGGAAAGAAATTTCATCCATAATAAAAAAATCTAAAAAAGAAGGAAATATCCCTGAACTTCAAATGATTGAATCTGTTGATAAAATGGGTGTAATCAACCTTAAATTAGATGACGTTATTGTACAAGTTGACAGCAACATCGGTATCCCTGAAAGTACTGAGAAATATTATAACAAGGGCAAGAAGGCTAAACGTAAAATCAATGGTGTTAAGGAGGCTATTGAAAATACCAAGAAGATCATTAAGGATCTGGAGGATAAAAAAGAAGTTGCTATCGAAGAGTTTAAGGAAAAACAGAAACCTAAAGTAAAAAGGGAACTTAAATGGTACGAAAAAATCAGGTGGTTCATCAGCCGTGACGGTTATCTTGTCATTGGAGGAAGAGATGCAAACAGTAATGAACAGGTTGTTAAAAAATATTCAAAAAATAATGATATCTATCTACACTGTGACATTCATGGTGCACCATCCACAATAATTCAAAACAATGGTGATGAAGAAATACCTGAAACAACACTATATGATGCTGCCTGCTTTAGCAGTAGCTACAGTAGTGCTTGGAGTGAAGGATTCAGCAGTTATGATTCTTATTGGGTTACACTTGACCAAGTATCAAAAACTCCCGAAACGGGAGAATATCTTAAAAAAGGATCATTTGTTATTAGGGGTAAAAAAAATTTCATCAGAAATGTACCTGTATTGATTGGTGTTGGTATCGTTGAATATGACAATGATAAACGTATAATGGCAGGCCCAGTTCAATGTCTTGATAAAATGAGTGAAAATTATGTAATTGTCAAACCGGGTTTTACCAAGAAAGAGCGTATATCCAAGGAAATCCTTAACAAAATTGATTCAGAAAAAGTATTTGGCGTTGATGATATAATACGCAATTTACCAAGCGGAAAATGTGATTTACTTGATAGACGCGAATATGAACAAAAGTATGGAAAGATTAGAAATTAAAAAAAAATAATTTCTTTAAAAAACATAAGATAGGATATAATTTGTTAAATCTTTCCTACTTAACTATTTCTTTATATTAATTTATATATATAATTTTCATTCCTCTTCGTAATCTTCACCAGGTTGCATGATAAGTGTGAAAGTACCTAAACTTTCATCTTCAACATATTTTGCAAACAGGTTAGGATCTTGTTCTATTGCTTCAAATGTATTGTAGTGCATCGGAATTACTATTCTTGATTGTAACCATCCTGCTGCTATTGCCGCATCTTCTATTCCCATCGTGAACTTATCTCCGATTGGTAACATTGAAATATCTGGTTGATATATGTCTCCAATAACCATTTTCATGTCACCAAATAGCCCTGTGTCTCCTGCATGATATATTTTTTTACCGTTTTCTAAGGTAATGACGAATCCTGATGCTACTCCACCTTCTTCCATATCTTCCAAGAAGTCCAATCCAGATGAATGTAATGCATTTACCATTTGTACACTGATTAAATTGTTTACATTTACTGTTCCACCAATATTCATTCCTATTGCATTTAATCCTTGTTTTTGTACAAATGTTGCAATTTCGTGTGTAGATATTACTGTAGCTCCTGAATTATTTGCTATTTCCAATGTGTCTCCAAAGTGATCTACATGTCCATGTGTAACTAATATTACATCAGGGTTCAATGTTTCAACAGGTGTCGTGCATACCGGATTTCCACTTATGAATGGATCTATTAATATTTTCATTCCTTCTTCTGTTATTATTTGAAATGCTGAATGTCCTAAATATTCTATTTTCACTTCAATCACCTTTAATTATTAGAGTTATAATTATATTTGTTTTATTTCATAATAATTGTTTTGAATTATGTTTAAAGCATTTTCTCGTCCATCATACCTTCTGAATTCATTATAAATCTCATCATCAATCCTTATATTATCTGATTGTTCTAATGTATCATTTATTAGTTGTAGTAACTTTTCTTTATTATTTATTTCTGTAGATCTTGTTAAACCATATTTTAACATTCGTTCAGTATTTCTTTCTTGTTCCACATGGTTTGATATTGGTATCATAATGTTTGCTTTATTTATGGATATTAATTCCATTGATGTTGTATGTCCCGCTAGAGTTATGGTTAAATCGGAGAGTTTCATCCATTCCACCATATTATGAGTGAATTCCCTGATAATTACCTTATTTTCATCAAAATTCTTAAATGAATTAGAGTCCACTTCCAGTCCTGTGAATATGAATATTTTATCTGCATTAATTTGTGATGATATTTGACAAATATTCTCAATTAATATCCTGCCAAATTCACTTCCTCCTATAGTCACCACTATAACCTTTTCATTAAGATTTTGATTATATTTTAATCTCAGGTTTTCTTTGGTATCTAATTCATTAGATTGTAAATGTAATAGGGGCCCTATATGATTGGTTTTATTTTTTAGTTCTTCAGGTATTTCTATACTTCCAGGTATATCAGGGATGAAGATTCTCTGACACCCCTTTGAAATTTCTATAATGAATTTTCTAATACTTTTTTCAAAGTATTTTATACTTTTATATTCTGTTGATTTTGAAAAACCAAATCTTAAATCGTTTGTTATAACATAACATGGTATGTTTAGTAATTTTGCTGTAATAGGTATTGAGTAATGGGAATCAGTGATAATTATGTCAGGTTTTGATTTTTTTATTATTCGTGATTCTTTGTACATACTTTTTATAAATGTGAATGGTATGTCTTTTGATTGCTTAATTGATTCCTCTATGTTTATTTCTCCATCTTTTCCTTCAAAGTTCATTGGCGGCAGGGAGTATGTTTTGTATTTGAATTTTTTTAGATATTTGAGTCCTGAGGAATAGCTTGCAAATTCTATTTGATGATAATTGTCTTCCAGGTATTGTGCTAAGGCTATGTCTCTTGATGCATGTCCTATTCCTACACCACATGTTGTTATTAGTATTTTCATAATGAATGCCTAGTTTAATGATTTTTGTAAAAATGTTTATTTTATTATTGTATGATTTTTCTTTAAATATTTTATTAAAGTAAGTATTACTAATTATGTAAAATAGTAATACTTATATAAAAGTATTACCTATACTATAATTATGTAATACACAGGAGGTGTGAAAAATTAATATTATCCAAGATGACTGCGGACAAGGCGCTGCAGAATATATCTTACTCTTCGGAGGAGTAATAATTATAGCTCTCGTTGCACTACAAATCTACTCAAACTACTTCTCACAAGGCAGTACATTTAGTGCAAAAGATGACGCAGAACAGATAAGAGCAAATTTAACAAACAACAGTTAATTATGAAATTAATAGCAGATACAAAGGGACAGGTAAGTGCAGAATTAATACTGATATTATCTGTAATGAGTATGATAATACTTATCACAGCATATTACACTACAAACATTATTAATGACATTACTAATCATACCCAAGAAGTTATAAAAACCGGACGAGATAACATATTAAGCAAACTATAATGTATTTCCCCTATCGTTTATCTCACCTTTTCGAATACGGGTTGAAGATATGGGATTTCCATCATCAGCCAAAATCCAATCGATTACAATAATATCCAGCAAAGAAAAACCGTTTTTATGACGTTCAATATTGATTAATTCAGCAGATTTTTCGGTTTCGTTACTGACGACAATGGCATCCAATAATGGATCTTTATCAGCCGTACCAAAAGCATCAAAGATTTCTTTAATTTCATATTTTTTATTAAACTTTTTAACAAAAGAATCAATATTTTTACTTCTTATGGCGAAGCTTTCAATCTCATGATTTTTACCGCCTGCAAAACTATCAGAAGTAATGCCAATCAACACCTCTTTTCCCAAATTAAAAGCCGTAGTAATTAACTCTTCATGTCCTTTATGGAACTTATCAAAAGTTCCACCAACTGCTATTTTCCTATATTCTTTTTTCAATTATTCTTCCTCGATAAAATTAGATACTACTTGAATATATGTTCTTAATCGTATTTAACAATTAAAAGCTAATGAAAAAAATCATATAATTTCATATAATTATCACAAAAATTCTCAAAAGATAATAAGATGAAAAAACATAATATAAAATACTAAACAATGGAATATGAAAATGATTGAAGAATTTAACACAGTAATTAAAAATCCCAGAAAGGTAATTACACGATTTGCTTCATGTTATCCCAACATATACAGAGTAGCAATGTCATCATTAGGTTACCAAATAATATACGATTATCTTAATGCACGTGAAGATATATATTGTGAAAGAGTAATATATCCACAAACGAAAAGTATAGAAACCAGATCTGACCTTGCAGACTTTGATATTGTTGGATTCACATTACAATTCGAACAAGACTATTTTAATATGATAGATATGTTAAAACGTAGCAATATTCCATTAGAAAGTAAAAATAGAAGACCTGAAGATCCCCTTGTTATAGCAGGGGGACCTTGTGCAGCATCAAACCCCTTACCAATCTCCAATTTTATTGACTTATTCGTGGTTGGAGATGCGGAAATGATTATTGACGAAATTATTGATGTTAGAAGTGATACCAATAATCCACGTGAAGACATTTATGATTTTCTTGATATTCCCGGCGTTTACAAACCAGGAGAACCTGTTAAAATCCAACAAGTAAAAAATATGAAAGATGCTTGGAGACCAATCTATCAAATCGTTACAAAGACCGATAATAAAAAGTTTATTCCGGCATTTGGACCAAACACGTTTCTGATGGAAGTTTCACGTGGTTGTACACGCGGATGTCGTTTCTGTATGAGTGGTTGTATGTACAGGCCAAGACGTGAAGTTGACTTAAAAACTTTAATGGAAACAGCCATACAAACTCGACGTGCAACAGGCCATAATAAGGTAGCACTTATCGGTGAAGCGGTAAGTGACTATTCAAAGATTGAAGAGTTATGTTGGAGTCTGCATGAGGAAGGTTTTGATATTGCTACACCATCATTACGTGTTGAATCAGTTTCAGATGAATTGCTTGAAATATTTAAAACAAGCGGAATGAAAACTATAACAATAGCACCGGAAACCATATACAAACAAAGATTAAAGCTAAACAAGCCAATGACAGATAAAGAAATATTCCATACCATTGACAGAGCATTAGATTTAAAGTTAAAGGTAAAAATGTACCTGTTACTGGGTACTCCAGGTGAAACACATGAAGACGTAATGGAATTAATAGACTTTTTAAGAAATATTACCAGTCGTGGAGTTCGTTATAATTCTTTATCCACCAGCGTAAATCCATTAATACCAAAACCACATACCCCATTGCAGTACATGGGTTTTGATTATGATGACTTATATGACAAGTTTAAAAAGTATAGCATAAGACTAAGATATAAAAATAAACGTGAAAATCTTAAAAAAGCCACAATACAATACGTCCTAACAAATAGCGGTGTTGAACTAAATGAATTACTGAAAATCGGTAGTAAAATATCATTCAATGACTGGCATAAGCTAGCTTATAGTATTAATGAAGCAAAGATTAATGAAAAATATCATGTTCCATGGCAAGAAATTGATGTTGGAATCAAAGAATCTTTCCTGAAAGAGGAGTATGAAAAAGTTAATGAAGGAATTGTAACACCATGGTGTGAAAGTGATGGCTGTTACGATTGTGGAAGTTGTAATTAAGAGGTAATTAAAATGAATTATGGAGCAGAAAGAGTATCGCAAATAAATTTATCACAAGTTCGTAAAATGTTTGAACAAGCAAGTCCTACCGCTATAAATTTAGCATTGGGTGAACCAGACTTTGATACGCCAAAACATATTATTGAATCACTTAAAGACGCTTTGGATAATAATCGTACCCATTATTCACAAAACAAGGGTGAACCCGAATTAAGAGAGAATATTGCAAAAAAACTTGAAAAAGACAATGACATCAAAGTTTCTAGTGATGATGTAATAGTTACTGTTGGTGCTAGTGAAGCTTTATACTCAAGCATACAGGCATTGATCAATCCAAATGATGATGTTTTAATTCCGGATCCTGGTTTTTTATCCTATGCCGAATGTGTAAGATTAGCAGGAGCAAATAGCATTCCTGTTCAATCCAGCAGTGAAAATGGATTTAAAACAACAATTGAAGATGTTGAAAAAGCATTGACGCCCGATACCAAAGCAATGGTTATAAACTCACCTTGTAACCCTACGGGAGCGGTAATGGAAAAAGAAGATATTAAAGCCATAGCCGAACTAGCAACTGATAAGGATATCATAATCTTCTCGGATGAAATTTATGAAAAGATTATTTATGGAAAAAAACATTACAGTTTCCAAACCTACACAGATAACGCAGTAACCATTAATGGTTTTTCCAAGGCCTATGCTATGACGGGACTACGAGTCGGTTACTGTGCATCCTGTCCTGAAATAATAGATGAAATTCTTAAAGTACACCAATACAATGTTGCATGTATTGATACTGCAACACAGGTAGCATGTAACACAGCCCTTACATCATCCCAAGACTGTGTAACCGAAATGACTAACGAGTTCCAAAAAAGAAGAGATTTGGTTGTTAATTCGTTAAATGATATGGGTCTTGATTGTGTTATGCCTGATGGGGCTTTCTATGTGTTCTTCCACCATGAAAATCCTGAAGAATTTGTACAAAAAGCTGTCAAAGAAGATGTAATATTAGTTCCTGGTGGAGCATTCGGTCAAATGGGTAAAAAATTTATCAGATTATCATATGCACAAAGTTATGATAATCTTAAAGAAGCAATGAATAGATTAGAAAAAATAGCATAATAATCTATTCCCATCCTTTTAATTTTTCCACTATTTTTTCAAGTTTCTCAATAGTCTTGATTGTTAATTTACCGTTCTCCTGATATAATTCTATCTTTTTCTGATAAATTTCTACAAGAGGTAAACATTCGTCAAAGAAGTCACTATCCATATATTGTGAACGATAAAATTTTAATGTTCTTTTGTTAGAATTTATTTCCTTTTTACAATGATTAATATATTTTTTTAGCGTGTTTATTTCATCAATGGCATCTCTTCGAATCTGTGCGTAATTTTGGTAGACATCATTGATATTGCTTCTAAAATATTTGGGAAGATCTTCTTCTGCAACAACAAAATCCTGCATACTTTCTATAAAAAAATGTCTTAAATCATGATGAAAGTTTTCATAACCCTGGATAGCAGTCATTAATTCTTTTTTTTCATTGTTTAATTCATCTAAAGCTTTATTTTCAGTTTTAATCTTTTGTTGAATTTCTTTTTTAGCTTTGGAAATAAATTCTTCTTGTGCTTTATTAGACATATATTAATCACCACAATTGTAAATGTGTTATGAATATATATCTAAAAAATTATTTAAAAAGTTTATCAAGTAAAATTTTTGAAAATAAATTGAGCGCCGAGACCGGGATTCGAACCCGGGTGGACATCTGTCCAGTGGCTTAGCAGGCCACCGCCGTACCAGGCTGGG
>CADBRM010000121.1 GCA_902797085.1 uncultured Methanobacteriaceae archaeon | reverse complement strand
CCATCATCAGATGTAATCTATAACGCAGACTACTCAATAGGAAATGCAGCAACATCAGGAATATTCATCAGATCATCAAACAACATCCTCAACAACATAACAGTAAACTACAACGGAAAACAGCAAACAGGATACTTCCCAAGTGTGGATGGAATAGACATACAATCCAAGGCAGTCGGCACACCAATAGTTAATAACATCCTCAACAACACCCAAATAAATGTAAACGGTTCAAATTATGCATATGGAATAAATATTGGAAGAACACTAAATACAACTTTGGACAATATAGGAATCAATGTAACATCAGATTACTATGCCAGCGCAATTCAAATATTCGACACAGACACCATAAAGATTAATGGAAAAGTATATTCCACGGCCACCAGTGAATCTTACGGAGTATACAGTACTGCAATGGCTACAGGTATCTCAAAAAATATCAACATAAGCCGATTGGATATCACATCCAAATCTGCAAAAGCAAGAGCCGTATTAATAGAAGGTTCAAATAACACATTAATGGCCGATGCGACTTATGATGTTATCGGAGATAACGCTACTGCAATCATTACAGAGATAGACTTTAAAGATAACATTCCATACGGAACAACTATGAAAAATCTAACAATAAATATTAATGGAAAAGAAGATTATAGTGTGATTGAATTCTATAAATGTGAAAAGGTAAGTTTAACAAACTGTACTATTAAAAGCACTGCCGGTTCAGAAATAAATATTATTGACACACCAAAAGCTACGGTAAGCAACAATTATATTATCATTGCAGACACTTATATTGGTGATAGTGCAGTAAAAACAGACCGTGAAGACAGCACCATCAAAAACAATAGACCTACCATAAAAGAACTACTTGAAGAACTTGCAAATCTAACTGCACCAAAGAAAACAAGCATAATTTTAAACCCTATAACTGACGCCAAATATCTTGACAACATCACAATTACTGGAAAATTAACAGACGATAAAGGAAAACTAATGCCTAACGAAGAAATTACACTCACGTTAAACGGTGCAAAAATAGAGACCAGTACCAATGAGAATGGTATGATAGAATATGCAACAGTAGTTAAAAAATTAGACCAGAATACTCTATCAGCCAATTATGCAGGTTCAGATGATTACTTAGCATCAAAAACCAAAATTACATTTACCGTAGGTAAAAAAGATTCCACATTCATCATAGATAAACTTGAAAATATAAAATATCTTGATAATGTAATAATCAGAGGTAAATTTATTAACACTGATGGAACTGCATTGCCAAACAGTAACATACAATTAACCATTAATGGAAAAACATCAACTGTAAAAACAGATGCCGATGGTATATTTACCACCACCTACAAAGCAACACAAGTAGGTGAAAATAACATAACTGCCTCATATAAAGGAAGTACAAAATATAATGGATGTAATGTAAGCAGTACCTTCACAGTAAACAAAAAAGACACCCAATTAACAATCAACAAGATCAGTACTGCAAAATATAATGATAAAATCACCATAACAGGCAAATTCACAAATGCAGATGGAACTGCATTAACAAACAGCAATGTTAAAGTAAACATCAATGGTGTTGAAACTACTGTAAAAACAGATGCCAGTGGACTATTTTCAATTAACTATACTGCAAAACAGGTAGGAAAAGTTAATGTAACCGTATCATACAAAGGTAATGCAAAATATAACGGATGCAATGCAACAACAACTTTCACAGTTAACAAAAAAAATACTAAAATTACTATAAACAAGATTGCTAATACAAACAAAGGAAAGAATGTAAGCGTTACTGGTAAATTCACAAATGCCGACGGAACTGCACTAACAAACAGTAACATTGTTGTATATGTTAACGGCGCACACCATACCGTAAAAACAGATAGCAAAGGTTTATATAATTACACTTTCACGGCAAACGTCATTGGAGTAAATAACATAACCGTTGCATATATGGGCAATGCCAAATACAATGCATTTAATACAACCACCACATTCACAGTTAAAGCATGAAAAAATATTAATCCTCCATTTTCTTTAGAATAGATTTAATTCTATTCATTTTTTTTTATACTGTGAACACATGACAATTATTATGTTTTTTAATACTTTATGTATTTTTATTTTTTTATTCATTAAAATCCCAATCATTGAATAATATGATCTTATTACTTATCATGACAGCTATTTGATTTGTTACCAGACAAAGATTAACTTCATATATAATTATATTCATAAGAGGAATATAAAAGTGATAATCATATTCAAATTATTGGTCATATTATTATAAAATTTTTATTTTATAAAATGTATTGTTCGTTATTATTTGTTGTAATTTTGTTTAACATCCCTCCTGCATCTGTATCAATACAAATTCTTCCCACTAATTTTAAGAACATTATTTTTTTTTAATTGCAAATTACTTATTTGGAGGTTACACTTTATGACTTTTTTCAAAACAAAACGGGAAAAAAATGATTTAACTATATAGAAGATAATAAAAAAAAGTTATTAAAGAGAAACAAATTCTCTTTAAAAGGATTATTATGATTTTACAACCGTGAATGTTGTGTTGGTGTTTGTTGCAGCATATCTTATGTTT
>CADBRM010000120.1 GCA_902797085.1 uncultured Methanobacteriaceae archaeon | reverse complement strand
GTTCTGAAACCGTTCACATGGATATCTGAAGAACAATCAGACAGATCAACAGCAATAATGATGTTGCTAATAGGACCCCTGCTTGCCAAATTGGCAATTGCAAGTGGTCAGAATATTGGCATAATCTTCAATGCAGGTCCTGCAATATTACTACAGGAAGTTGGGAACCTGGGAACAATATTCTTTGCTATGCCGGTAGCATTACTATTAGGTTTTAAACGTGAAGCAATAGGCATGACCAGTTCCATATGCCGTGAACCACAAATGGCGGTTGTTATTGATAAATTTGGATTTGCATCACCGGAAACTAAAGGATTCTTCACGGTATTTCTGATAGGAACAGTATTAGGAACACCTTTTATAAGCTTACTGACTAGTGTATTAGCTTACACCATACCCTTACATCCATACGCTTATGGTATGGCATGCGGAATCGGAAGTGCAAGTATGAATGCTGCGGCAGTGGCGTCACTGTCAACGATCTTTCCACAGTATGCTGTTGAGATGGAAGCGTTTAGTGGAATGGCAAACCTGATTGCAATGGTTACAGGAATGTATGTTTATATATTCGTGGCATTGCCACTGACAAATGCCATGTATAACACACTAGAACCTATTATAGGTAAATTATCAGGAAAAATCAATATCGGCAGGGGTATGATAGAAAGTGAAAGCGAATAAAGCAATTAACATGGTTATGGAATGGATGGGAATACTAATCATATTTTCAGTCATGACTGCAGTAGGCAATTATGTAGGTTTTCAATCTCCATTTGACGATGCATTGGCTGGAATGATGATTTTATGCATTATCTCATTGTCAGGTATGCTAATCGAAAAGGTCATTCCATTTAATATCCCATCCATACTATATATTAGTATCATAGGTCTGTTGACAGCACTCCCCTGGTCACCAATATCGCAACAGGTAATATACTATACTTCCCAGATAGATATCATATCCCTGACAACGGTATTACTGGCATATGCGGGTATAGCAATGGGAAAGGATTTAAATGATTTCAAAAAAGTCGGTCTAAAGGGAGTGCTGGTAACGTTCTTCGTCATAATAGGAACATACATATCCTCAGCAGTCATAGCACAGGGAGTACTGACATACACAGGAATGATATGATAATATTATAATAACAATATACTTCAGAAAACAAATAATTTTTTCATTCCCAATTTCCTCTTTTTTTTGGTGTAAAACTAGTTATAGTCATTATCACGTTTTATGTTTTATTTCAATATGCATGTTGACAACTTATTTTTGGAGTGTCGTTTACAACTGATGTTGATTAAATTGAGAAGAAATTTTCCTTTATATGTACACCTGCTTGGAAAAAAAAATATTAGAGGGTTTTGTTTACCAGTTCCTTACCTTTCTGGTATACTTCCTGTTTTTCTTTTGGGAAGACTTTTTCATGTCTTTCATGCTTTTGTTCTTCATTGAAATACCATGGCCAGTCTGTTTTGCTGTAATCCTCCAGTTGTAGAGTGTTTCCACATGCAAATATTTCAGTAGGTCCTACAAAGGCATTTAATGCTGACTGGTAATTCTTTAGCAATGGCAGGTAGGCCGTATCTTCTGCATTACTTGTCATTATAAGTAGCACAGGTATTGGATTTTCATTACAACTGGGTACATCGGCATTATATGTCAGGTTTTGAAAGATTAATCGTTCATAAAGTGCACGGAAGGATGCCGTCATTTCTGACAAGTAGTTTGGTGAACCCATTATCAATCCGTCCGCTTGGCGAATGTCATCAAGCACCTCAGTTAGTCCATCATTCATTATACAGTGCCCTTTAAATTGTTCCTTTTTACATGCAAAACACGATATACACCCAGTATATTTGTCTAACTTGAACAAATCATATTTTTTTACTTCTGCTCCCTCGGATTTAGCTCCTTTTATTGCCTCATCAACCAAGGTATCTGTATTCCAACCTTTTCGTGGTCCGGCATTTACTGCAATAATCTTTTTACTCATTGTTATCATACTCCAGCAAGTGTTATTATTTTAATGAAGATTATTTCATTATTTTCTTTATAGAATCTGTTGTAAAACTGGAAAATCCAGTATTCAAAAAAATAAAATGGAAATATCCCAAAAATAAGTTTAAAAGAATAAAAAGTAGATGAACGGATGTTATTTATCTGCTAAGGTCCAATAACATCTTTTAGGTGAAATGATTGTTTCATCTTTCTTTAGTTCTTTCATGATTTTGTCAACTTCTTTTTTTTCTACACCAGATATTTCACTAACTTTTGTAGCATTTAAAGGATCTTCAGAATTTCTGAATGCTTCAATTACCTTATCTTTGTTGTCCATAAGAATATCCGCCTATATTATTATTTTCATAAATCTATTTTTCAATATTAAATATTATACTTAACTAAGTTAAGACTAAATTCTAATTTTATTTTTCTAAATATATAATATAATACAATATTCTCAAATCTTTTCTCCCTATTATATTAAGGAGAAAATTTTGTATTCTTATATTAATTCTGAAAGTAATGTATTATAAGTTATAACTTATAACTTAATAATTATAAGTAATGATAATATAAAAAAAATATGAAAATCGACGAGAAAATAATCTTGTTAAAAAGAGTGATAAATATAAAGTAAAATGGGCCGAAAGAGATTTGAACTCTTGATCCCCTCCTTGTAAGGGAGGTATCATACCCCTAGACCACCGGCCCTTATAAAATAGTATAATTAGTCTTAATATCAGACTATACTATACTATATCATTCATAGTATATAAATGTTACCCCTAAAAATCACCTAAAATAAGCAAAAACAGAAGACAACAAAGCTAATGGAATTTTATTACAATTTAATATACCATAAAAATAGATAACTGTCAATTAAAAATCATAATAGAATATTATAAAACAAAAATAATTAAAATAAATTATTAAAAGTAGTTTCAATACCATTTCTATAATGAAAATTTCATTCAATACAAAATATTCAACATGACATAAAAAGAATATCGAAAACAAAATAATTTAAATTAGAAAATGGGAGAATAAAACTTAAAATAATTATATTATAACAAAGAAAAATAATATTATATAAAATTATAAGGAATTAATAAAATGGCATTCGATGAATCAGGAAAAATTTGGTTTAACGGTGAACTAGTAGACTGGAAAGATGCTCAAATACACGTATTATCACACGTTGTACACTATGGTTCAAGTGTATTTGAAGGTTTAAGATGCTACAATACCGAAAAAGGACCAGCAGTATTTAGACTTAGAGATCACATGAAAAGATTAATTAACTCAGCAAAAATTTACAGAATTGACATCCCATACACACTTGATGAATTATGTGAAGCTGTTAAAGAAACTATCAGAGCAAACGAGTTAGAATCATGTTATGTAAGACCTATAGCATTTAGAGGATATAATGAACTTGGAGTATACCCAATGAATTGTCCTGTAGAAACAGTAGTAGCAGTTTGGGAATGGGGACAATACTTGGGAGAAGATGCGTTAGAACAAGGTATTGACATATGTACTTCTACCTGGAGAAAAATGGCTCCGGACACCATGCCTAACATAGCAAAAGCAGGTTCAAACTACATGAACTCACAGTTAGCAAAAATGGAATCCGTAGCAAACGGTTACAGTGAAAGTATCGTACTCAACTACCACGGTGACGTAGGTGAAGGTAGTGGGGAAAACCTATTCATGATTGAAGATGGCGTACTTTACACACCAGACATTGGTTCCAGCGTATTGAACGGTATAACAAGAAACACTGTTATACAACTTGCTAAAGACCTTGGTTATGAAGTTAGAGAAGAACGCATCCCAAGAGAAAGAGTATATATTGCAGATGAATTGTTCTTCACAGGAACTGCAGCAGAACTTTCCCCAATACGGTCTGTTGATAAAATTACCATAGGTCAAGGTAAACGTGGACCTATCACCAAAGAATTACAAGATTCTTTATTCGATGTAATTAACAACAAAGTAGAAGACAAATACGGTTGGTTAGACTTCATATAAACCATCTTCTATTTCTTTTTAACTTTTTTTATCAAAACAAATCTCAACATAGGTGATAATTTATGTTAGATATTATTAGTGCTATTATTTTAGGTGCAGTTCAGGGATTAAGTGAATTTCTGCCTATTAGCAGTTCAGGTCACCTGGCATTGCTTCCACACATTTTGGGAGTGGAAACCGGACTTGCATTCGATACTGTACTTCATATAGGTACTTTAATAGCTATATTCTCATTCTTCTGGAAGGATATTATAAACCTTATTAAAGGGTTCTTACTGAGTTTAATAGACCTTAGTGAAGGATATGACAAATTTATTGAACAGTTAAGAATTGTTCCGGAGAAACGTTTCGCATGGTTAATAATAGTGGGTTCGATTCCTACAGCCATAATAGGAGTACTGTTAAAGGATGCGATAGAATCAGTATTCAGGGGAACAATTTTCATAGGATTCTTCCTGATAATTACCGGATTGATATTATACTATGCTGAAAGACATTCCTCAGGCCAGATT
Source organism: uncultured Methanobacteriaceae archaeon (assembly GCA_902797085.1). Taxonomy (GTDB): domain Archaea; phylum Methanobacteriota; class Methanobacteria; order Methanobacteriales; family Methanobacteriaceae; genus Methanosphaera. The sequence goes on along the minus strand of CADBRM010000120.1, from coordinate 12,083 downwards.
ACAGAAAGGAACATGTCCTTTGTTCAATCATTGATAATAGGATTATGTCAGGGACTAGCAGTACTGCCCGGTATTTCAAGGTCAGGTGCTACAATAGCATCAGGATTATGTCTTGGACTGGAAAGGGAATATTCTGCAAGATACAGTTTCTTATTATCCCTGCCTGCAGTAATAGGAGCAGGACTAATTCAGATAAAGGATATAGCAACAATAGACATATCATTCAGTGTCATGATAGCAGGATTCATTTCATCAGTAATATTCGGATACCTTGCAATAAAACTATTGATGAAAATGATTAAAGGATGGAGTTTAGACATTTTTGCATATTACTGTTGGATAGTGGGAGCCTTAACGTTAATACTATCAATTATTTTAGGATGATTCTATAATTACATTATCATAATCATCCATACTTTTTTTTAACATGTTTTTTAGAGTATATTATATACAAAAATTACGGAAGGTAGCTGTTATGTCTGACTCAAGAAAAAAAGAGGAAAAAAAGGTTGGTTCCAGAGTTGATTTCTTCAAGCATCTAAGTAGCTTCGGAACAGTTAATCTAATATTGTTTCTGATTAACTTTGCTTTTAGGGAATATGGATGGTGGTTTTATTGGGTAACAGTAATTTGGGGAGTATTCATTGCTGTAAATTTCACTAAAACATTCATTCTATCAGATAAATTGAATGAAGGATATAAGGAAGGTAATATTCGGGAAGAAATTGAAAAGATTAAAAATAAGTAAATTATAGGTATCTTCCCCTTCTTTCTATTTCATCAATTTTTTTTACTACTTTTTTGTCATCATATCCATCAACAAACCAGCCGAATAGTTTTTCTGATTCTTCAGGTATGATTGTTGTCAATGATTTCTTGAACACCAACAGATCAGTTCCGTAATCTTCAAGGAGATTACTGTATTTTCCCAATCCGAAATCTATTAGTATTGGTGTTTTGTCCTTAATTAAAATATTGGCTGTCGTCAAATCTCCATGAATTATTTCACCATCATGCATTCTTTTTACCATTGCCCCAATATTTTTCAGTAATGCCTCCAAGTCACTAATATTTGATGACTCTATTTTGTCCTGTAACTGTATTGCATCTACCTTTTCCATGACAATATTATAGTTTTCCAAGTCAACAGAATAAATGTAAGGAGTGTTCACGCCATAGTTCTTAGCATCATTCAAAAGTTTCGCTTCCTCCTTGGTTCTTTCCATCCTGAGCTTGTCATCCAAATGTTTGGTTCTGTAGCTTTTTGACACCCTGTTTTTTATTATGGCATCCCTACCGTCCCATTGCGCTTCAATGATATCTGCCTCAGCACCCTTGTGTTTAATATTGTCAGGCAGAACAATTTCATGATCAACCTTTCCATCTATCCATGTAACTTCAACCTGATCAGTCCTGTATTTTGGATTGATGTAACTGTTCTCAATTCCTACCATGTTCTCATTGTATGACAACAGTCCCAGTCTTGCGATCATTGAACCGTTATCTCCACAGTACTTCATTGGAGGCATATAGAAGTCAACATAGTGTTCATCACACATCTGCTTGAGCATTTGACGCAACTTCCTGTTGGCTGCCACACCGCCACACAATAATACTTCATCCTTTCCAGTATAACTCAATGCCCTTTCGGTAACTTCACACAACATTGCAAAACAGGTTTCCTGAAAACTGTTACATACCACATCCAAGTCAACATTCTGCCTGTACTTATTAATTGCACTGGTGAGTATTCCTGAGAATGAGAGGTCCATACCCTTAACTACATATGGCAGCTCCACCGTTTCATCCGTGTTCAGTGCATGTTTTTCCACTATTGGTCCACCGGGATGGCCCAAACCCACGTCACGGGAAAATTGGTCCAAACAGTTACCTATAGCTATGTCCAATGTTTCTCCGATAATCCTATAACGTCCGGACTCGTAACTGATAATTTGTGTGTTTCCACCGCTGGTGTATAATGTTACGGGGTCTTCAGCTCCAGTAGTTAGTTTTCCTATTTCAACATGACCTATACAGTGATTGACTCCTATTAATGGAACATTGATATTTTGAGATAAGCTTCGTGCAGCGGTAGCTACTGTTCTTAGTGCCGGACCCAGACCAGGCCCCTTGGCAAATGACACCAGATCTATGTCATCTAACGTCAAGTTGGATTCTTTTAATGCATCTTTTATGAGTGGTACTATATGCTCTGCATGAAAATTAGCTGCTTCTCTAGGATGTATTCCACCTACTTCTGGATACAATTGGTCTCCACACGTTGCTAAGATATTTCCATCAGAATCTACGATTCCTATACCTGTCTTTTCGGCTGTTCCCTCTATTCCTAAACATATCACTGTTATTACCCCAATTTATCAATAATACTTTAATTAAAGGCCTTTATATCAAGCATTCTTTAATTTCCATTCATAACTATTATTATATTTGAATTAGATAATTATTATTATATTTGTTTAATAAATTTATGAGGAATACAAAAATGGTAGACAATGTCAAAATATTCGGATCAGACAAAGTACTTAAAGAACTAGAAAAATCAGAAAACATGGTATTTGCATGTGTACTAGGAAACACTGCAGTATCAAAAATCAAAGGAATCAGTGGAGCAGGTGGAAGTCCAGAAATGACACCATACACACCGGCTTTAGATGTTGAATTAATGCTAAGAAACCAAGCATTAAGTCTTCCTGAAATAGCAATCACTGAATCAGATGAAGTGCCTGCACCTACACCAGGATTATTAACAAAAACAACATATGAATTATTGAATATGCCATTCATTGCAATCAGTGCAGGTTTAGAAGTGGAACCTAAAACATCATACATAAGCTTAAATGGTCAACCTGGTGGAGACCTCAGAGAAGGTGAAGGAGTACCAAATCCTGAAGAAATATTCAACAATGCAGTGGAAACAGGAAAACTACTATCACAGTTATCCGACCACATCATGATAGGAGAATCCACACCTGCAGGTACAACAACAGCACAAGGTGTATTAACAGCATTAGGATATGATGTTGAAGGTAAAGTAAGTGGATGCATGATGCACAATCCTCACGAATTAAAAACATGCGTAGTAAACAGAGCATTGGAAAAAAATAACGTTAAAGCAGGAGACCTAAAAGATGATGCTTTCAAAGCAGTACAAATTGCCGGTGACCCATCAATCATAGCTATGGCAGGTTTAGCAATTGGTAGTACAGTACCTGTAACATTAGCCGGTGGAACACAGATGACAGCAGTACTCGCTGTAATCAAATCAATAAAACCTGACTTTGACTTCTCCAATATTGCAATTGCAACAACTGTATACGTAGCAAACGATGAAACTTCTGACATATTAGATATTGTAAACCAGATTGCTGACGTTGCAGTATATGCTGCAGACCCTAAAATGGAAAACTCAAGCAACCCTGGACTTGCAAGTTTCGCTAAAGGTTCAGTAAAAGAAGGAGTAGGTGCAGGTGGAAGTGTATTATACGCTTACCTCAAAGGAGTAACTCCGGAAGAATATCTTGCAAAACTTGAAGAACTCACAGCAAAAGTATTCGGATAAATTTTATAACCCTTCCCCACCAAACATTTTTTTTTTGAATAAATTTTTGTACTAGTTTTTTTATATATAAATATTGATGGAAATGATAGTAACATTTATTACTGGAAATGAACATAAAGTTAAAGAGGCAAGAGGTATTTTCGAAAAATTTGGTATAGAAGTTGACCATGAAAATCCAGGTTATCCTGAAATTCAGGGCTCAATAGAGGAAGTTGCAGCTTATGGAGCAAAATACGTTGCTGAGCTACTTCAAAAACCTGTTATAGTAGATGATACTGGCCTATTTATAAGGGCACTTAATGATTTTCCCGGAACATACTCGTCATATGTACAGGATACCATTACCAATAAGGGCATTATAAAATTATTAGAAGACGAACAGGACAGATACGCCGAATTCAGGTCATGTATTGGTTATTGCAAACCCAAATGTGAACCCAAGACTTTTTTAGGCACTGTTGCTGGTGAAATTTTATCAGAAGAAAAAGGCGATAATGGTTTTGCCTATGATCCACTGTTTTATGTAGAAAAATATGATAAAACATTTGGAGAACTTACTACTGATGAAAAAAACGAATGTTCACACAGAAGAATATCTATGGAAAAATTTGCTAAATGGTATTCTGAAAGTGAATCATAATTTATTATATTATAAGTCAGAAACCTTTCTTATTGAAATTATAATATAAATTACTTACCAAACTAATAGGAGAAATTATTATGGCAGACAAACCTGAATGGTTAGAAATGAGCGATGAAGAAATCGTGGAATTAATCGTAAAATTACACAGAGAAGGACAAAGTACAAGTCAAATTGGTATTATATTAAGAGACCAATACGGAATTCCTAGTACAAAAAGCGTTCTCGGAGAAAAAATTACAGACATATTAAAAGAAAACGGTTCTGAATTTACATACCCAGAAGACTTACTCAACTTAATCAAAAGAGCAGTAAACATCAGAGAACACTTAGAAGAAAATCCTAAAGACTTACACTCAAAAAGAGGATTAATGAAAATCGAATCCAAAATCAGAAGATTAGTGAAATACTACACTAGAAACAACGTTCTTCCTGAAGGATGGAGATATGATCCAAAAACAGCAGCTCTCCTTGTTAAATAGGGCTGATGAAGCTTGTGATCTACTTAGATCACACATTGAAAACCAGCATGTTGTGAGAATAATCTCTCACAATGATGCTGATGGATTAACCTCTGCAGGTATATTTGCCAACGCAATATCCAAAGCAGGGGGAAAATTCCATATTACTATATTACCAAGACTTAGAGACAGTAATGTCAAAGAACTTACTAAATCTCGTTATAAACTATTTATTTTCTCAGATATGGGAAGTGGAAATCTGGAAAGCATTTCAAAACTTAGTGGAGATGTAATTATTGCAGATCATCATCAATTTCCTGATGATATAGACCCTGAAATGCAAGTTGATTACAAGAAGATTGTTCACGTAAATCCTCATATATTTAATGTTGACGGAACCAAAGAAGTTAGCGGTTCAGGCTTATCATACTTATCAGTACACGACTACGGATACTATGAGTTAGCAGGACTTGCACTTACCGGTGCATGTGGAGATATGCAACTGAAGAACGGTCCGACAGGTATTAACAAACTAATTTTAGATGAAGCACTTGAACACAACACAATGATTGTTAAGGATGAATTGAAATTAGCATACTCCAATACCCAACCATTGAACAGGGCTATAGCATACACATATACTCCTGTACTTGAAGGATTATCCGGATTTGTTGAACAAAGCGGTCAATTCCTGGAAGAACATGACATTCCAAAGGACAAGTTATTACACCAGCTGACCGGTGAAGAATACGATAAATTGAAAAGTGAACTAACCAACATAAATGAGGAAATCTATGGTGAAACATACACCATACCAAATATTAGAAGAGAATTGACTAATGTGGAAGAATATTCCAGCTTACTGAATGCTTGTGGAAAGAACAAGGAATATACTGCTGCAATTAGCATTGAATTAGGTAAATATAATCAAATGGAATTTGCACAAACATTACTATCCAAGTATAGTAGCAATATGCAAAACGGTATTGAATGGATAAAAAGAGAGGGTAGTATTCAGGAGGAAAATATTCAATACATTTATACTGAAGACAAGGAGCAAAAACAGATTGCTGCCGCAGTAAGCAGTATAGGAATTGAACTGGGCATATTACCCGATAAACCTATATTAAGTCTCATGAAGATGGATAACCTAATCAAGGTATCCAGTCGAACTACTGACAATATGGTTGAAAGGGGAGTTAACTTGGGAGTTATTATGAATCAGGCATCAAATAACTTCAACGGTTCTGGTGGTGGTCACAACATTGCCGCTGGAGCAACAATACCTGCTGACCAAAAGGACAACTTTATCCATTTAGTTGATGAAATGGTAGAATACCAATTAAATAATTAATTTTGAAGTGGTGAATATGCAACTTACAAAATTTGAAGAAGATATGTATAACGGAGAATATGGTGAAGGAAAAGCAGAATGTATGGAAATCCTGGTTAGTCTGGGAAAAATATATGATGCAGAAAAGATGATTCCCATCACATCCGCACAGGTCTCCGGAGTTTCATATAAAACGATAGGTGATGCCGGACTTGACTTTGTAGTGGACTTGGGAAAGAAAGCTGAAGTTGAATTGGAAACCATGCTTAATCCGGCTGGAGTGGATATAGAAAATTGGGAAGAACTTGGATTCAGTAAGGAATTCACGGACAAGCAAATTGACATCATAAACGGATATGAAAGTATAGGTGTCATGAGTACATGTACATGTACACCATACCTTATAGGAAACACTCCACTGTTAAATGAACATGTTGCATGGAGTGAATCATCTGCAGTATGTTATGTAAATAGCGTCATTGGAGCTAGAAGTAACCGTGAGGGAGGACCTAGTGCATTATTGGCAGCTATTGTTGGCAGAACTCCATACTATGGCAATCACCTGTTAGAAAACAGAACAGCAGACATGATATTTGATGTTGACTATGAATTTTCCAATGAAGCAGAAATTGGTGCCCTAGGTTATTATGTTGGACAAATAGTTAATGATCAAAAACCATACTTTAAATTAAATGGTAATCCTGGACGCAATAACCTAAAAGCTTTAGGAGCAGCATTAGCTTCCAGTGGAGCAGTAAGCCTTTACCATGTCGAAAACGTTACGCCTGAATCTGAATTTGCAAGAACACACAGTACCTTTGAAGAAAAAGAGGTAATCAATATAGATAAAGACATCATAGAAGATGCCCTGGTAGGTCTCAGTACTACTGACAAGGTTCCTGATTTAGTATGTCTTGGCTGTCCTCATGCTTCAATTACCGAAATACAGAAGGTAGCACAACTGGTTGAAGGAAGAAAGCTCAGCAGAGACTTATGGATTTGTACATCAAAAGCTATCAAATCAATCAGTCAACAATGTGGATACCTTGATATCATTGAAGCTGCAGGTGGAAAAATAGTTTCGGATACATGTATGGTAGTATCTCCTATGGAAGAGCTGGACTATGAAGTCATTGGTGTTAACTCTGCAAAAGCAGCTAACTACGTGCCTAACATGTGTAAATTAGATGTGGTTTATGATACTGTAGAAAATCTCATAGACCTAATTTCTTAGATTGTAGATTACATTAATGTAATTTACATTAATTTCTTTTTTGATGAATAAACTCCAAAAAAAACTTTTTTTAAAAATAAGATAAAATCATTAAATAAAAATTGTATTATAAAAATAGGGATTTTTTTAGTAAATAAGTAAAAGGTAATGAAAAAAAATTTCATTACAATATACAGAAGAAATTAGTTTTGTTGAATTTCCTGTTTTTTGCAATCTATTTTCTCTTTTTTCTCATTTACTTTTTCTTTTAAGCAACATCTTTGTTTTTTAACCTTTTGTTTGATGTCACATGTACATTTTTCGATGTTTGCAAGAGGTTCCATTTCTTGAGCATCTTTTTCAATAGAACAGATTAAATTATTTTTAGCCTTTTGCATTTTTAATTCAGAACATAAACGAATTTCTTCTAATTGGTTTTTGGATCTGTATGCAATTAATTCAATAGGTTTTTCACCATCTTCAATTTCTTGATTTACTTTTTTTAATAATTTGCATATTTCATCATTTGCTTCACTAATTGCTTGTTCTACTTTTTGATCTGCTACTTCAATTTTTTCATCAATATTCATATCTTACGCCTTCGTTAAATTGAAATAAAAAATGTTTTTATAATGTTATTACTTACTTTAAATATATATTATAAAAACTTACATCATATAATATTTAATATCAAATCATATAATATAAATAACTTACTACAATTTTTAAATCAATATAATCATAATTATCCATTAATAACCAAATTTAAGAATTTTCAACGTATTTTTTCTAAAAAATGATTTGTTTGACAAAACAGTTTTCATTCACATTGGATTATAAACATAATTATTAAAGATTATTTACATAAACTATATTTAGTATGTCTAACAGCAATAATAATTTTATAGAACATGAATATTTAAATAAAAATACTATTGAAGGTAGGTTATATCAGCAAAACTTGGCTATGAGTGTTCTGAAAAAGGGTAACACAATGATTATTGCCCCTACTGCTATGGGAAAAACAGTTGTAGCAGCACTAGTTTCCGCTGAAAGGCTGAAAAACTACAAAGACAGTAAAATACTTATTTTAGCTCCAAGTAAACCATTGACATTACAGCATGAGAAAAGCTTTAGGACATTCCTTAACACAAGTGTTGCAAGTCTAACAGGCAACGACAAGCCAAGTGACAGAAAAAAACTTTGGGAGGACAACCAGGTTATTTGTGCTACTCCCCAGACCGTTGAGTCAGATATCATTTCAAGGGAATACAATTTCAAAGACGTGTCACTAATCATTTTTGATGAATGTCACCATGCTGTAGGTTCATATTCCTATGTCTACCTGGCACAGAAATATATTCAGCAGGGAAAGAATCAGCTGATATTAGGTTTAACAGCTAGCCCAGGATGGGAAAAGAGTAAGATTAAGGAAGTTTCTAAGAACATTTATGTTAATGAAATTATTATTAAAAGTGAAGACGATCCTGATGTAGCTCCATACTTTAATCAGGTACAGACAAAATGGATTAAGGTTAAGCTGACACCGGAATTACAGGAAATCAAGGATCTGATTAATGAAACATTGAAGATTCGTTTGAAAACATTGAAAAAATTAGGAATAATAGATTCTATAATCAAGCCGTCTAAGAAAGAAGTACTTGTAGAACAATCCAGACTTCAACAGAAGATAGCTTCAAGCAGTGTTCCCAAGAAGGAATATTTTACAGGTATTTCAATTCTTACAGAAGTAATCAACATTATGCATTCACAGGAGCTGCTTGAAACCCAGAGTATCAAAACATTGAACAATTATTTCAAAAAGCTGGAGAAAAAAAAGACAAAAGCCGCCAAATCATTGAAAAACGACTATAAATTCAATAAGGCTGTACTGCTTACCAGAAAGTATATTGAGAAGGGCATTGATCATCCGAAGATGATTAGGCTAATTGAATTGATTCAGGAACTTATCAAACAGGATAAGGATAACAAGATTATAGTGTTCAGTCAGTTCAGGGATACTACAAAGACCATTTATGAGAACTGTGAAAAGAACAGCATCAAATCGTTAAGATTTTATGGTCAGGCTTCACGCGACAACGACAAGGGACTTAGTCAGAAAAAACAGATAGAAACTATTGATTCATTCAAACATGAAGATTATAACGTACTGATATCCACCAGTGTAGCTGAGGAGGGTATTGATATTCCTTCCGTTGACTATGTGATATTATATGAACCGGTACCTTCAGAAATAAGGATGATACAGCGTAAGGGTAGGACTGGTCGTAAACATGAAGGTGAAATGTTTATATTGATGACAAAGGGCACACTGGATGAATCATACTATTGGTCTAGTCAGAGAAAAGAAAGGGCTATGAGGAGTAACGTCTATAATTCATACAGAAAAGAAAACATTAGTCTGGACAACCATTTCGCCGATAAGGAAGACATCTCTTCATACAACCTCAATACCGAGACTACTGATGATAATGCAGAGGCAGAAATTTATGTTGATTACCGTGAAAAGAATTCCAATATGATGAGGGAACTAGATAAGATCAACTGTAAAATTAATGTCAAAAGCATGGCAGTAGGTGATTATCAGATTACCGATGACATCATCATTGAAAGAAAAACCGTTGAAGATTTCAGCAAGTCAATAACAGATAAAAGGTTATATCAGCAGGCTAAGGAAATGGTAAACAACTGCAGAAAACCTCTTATGATTATTGAGGGAGAAAACATTTACCATACTTTCCTACATCCAAATGCTATTAGGGGAGCATTATCCACTATTGCAATAGACTTCAGAATTCCTATTATTCAAACACAGAATGAAACGGATACGGCATTCATGATAAAAAGAATTGCCATTCGTGAACAGGAAAAGGATAACAGAAAACCGGTTAGTGTTAGGACACAAGCCAAGCCTGTTACATTGCCCGAACAGCAGTTATTCATTACAGAAAGTCTTCCTGGCATTGGACCTGTGTCTGCTAAGAAATTGCTGACGCATTTCAAAACTATACGAAATCTTGTTAATGCATCTAAAAATGAATTGAAAGCTGTAGAAGGTATTGGTGAAAAAACTGCAACCAATATTATCGATGTTACAAACAGTGAATTTAAAGGTTAAAAATTAAGTACAAATAACATTAAAATATTATATAAGGGATTATTATGAAGCTATTAGTAGACCGTAAAAATAGGAAGTATGTGGTACATGATAAGGAATTCCACACAGAAAAGGGTGTTATACCTGAAGAAGATATTAAAAACGCTGAAGTAGGAGATGTTCTTGAAACACATCTTGGAAAGAAATATACTGTTATTGAACCAAATATCAATGATTACATTGAGTTAATGAAAAGGAAGTGTTCAATAATATTACCACAGGATTTGGGTCTGGTTACCGGATTTACAGGTATTGGCTACGGTAGTAAAATTGTAGAATCCGGAACTGGTGCTGGAAGCAGTCTACTATTTTTTGCTAACATAATCGGTCCAGAGGGACATATATCCAGTTATGAAATTAGGGAAGATTTTGTTGAGATAATTAAGGAAAATATTGCAGGAACTGATTTTGAAAATATTACACTGTATAATCAGGATGTTACTGAGGGTTTTAAAGAGGAAGATAATAGTATTGATCTTGTATTTCTTGATTTGCCCAAACCATCTGAAGTAATTGAGGATTCATACAGAATATTAAAGACTGGAGGATTTATTGCAGTTTACACTCCTTATGTCGAACAGTTCCAAATTGTCAGTAAGGTTCTTGGTAAAACAGGTTTCAAACATATTGCAATCAGAGAGGGTAATGTTAGAGAATTAGAAATTAAAAACAACAAGACCAGACCAAACAGTAGAATGGCAGGTCATACAGGTTATATTACTTTTGCAAGAAAAATGTAAGGGATGATTAGAATGAGTTTTAATTTAAAGGATATTATTTCAATTAGGGATTTTACAAAAAGTGATGTGGATTATATTTTGAAGAAAGCTGAAAAAATGGAACCTATTGCCAAATCTGAAGATGTTTGTCATAAAAAAGATGGTAAGCTATTGGGTGTCATGTTTTATGAACCATCAACTCGTACAAGATTATCCTTTGAAACTGCTATGAAAAGGTTAGGCGGAGATGTGATAGGTTTCAGTGAAAAGGGAAACACAAGTGTACAGAAGGGTGAAGTATTATATGATACTGCACAGATAGTGTCACAGTATTCTGATGCTATTGTAATGAGACATGATATGGAAGGTGCCGCAAGGTTTATTTCAGATATAGTTGACGTACCGGTCATTAATGCAGGTGATGGTGCAGGACAACATCCAAGTCAAACATTATTGGATTTGTATACCATTAAAAGAACAAGGGGAGACCTGAAGAACCTGAAAATAGCATTGGTTGGTGATCTCAAATACGGACGTACAGTTCACAGTTTGGTCTATGCCCTTGCTATGTACAATGTTGAAATGATATTCATTGCCCCTGAAGAGCTGCAGATGCCTCATGAAATCATTGAAGACCTTAATAAGTTGAACTGCAAATTCACCATGAAATCCACACTACTTGACAATCTTGAAGATCTGGATGTTCTATACATGACAAGAATACAAAAGGAAAGATTCCCAGATCCTAAGGAATATCTGAAGGTTAAAGGTCAATACACATTAAACAGAAGCAATTTGGAAGGCAGTGACACAATATTAATGCATCCATTACCTAGGGTTGATGAAATTAACTTTGATGTGGATGATTTGGATAATGCAATGTACTTTAAACAGGCATTTTATGGTGTTCCGGTAAGAATGGCCATATTGGATTCTATAATAAAATAAGTATGAAAAAT
>CADBRM010000119.1 GCA_902797085.1 uncultured Methanobacteriaceae archaeon | reverse complement strand
CCGGCGAAGAGGTTAAGAATGTTGTTTTAGAAATTTTGCAAAATAATTATCCTTTTGAATTTGCTGTTTATATGGCCCGTAATGGTATTTTAGAATATTAGGTGATTATATGGAGTATAGGATTAGTCCTAAATCCGGAGATAAGATTTCCCTGTTGGGATTTGGTGCGATGAGATTAAAGTCTGACAAGGGGAATATTGATTTGGATTTGGCTTCCGAACAATTGAAGTATGCTATCGATAATGGTGTTAATTATATTGATACTGCTTATTTATATGGTAATGGTTCTGGTTCTAATGAAAAAGCCTTGGGTGAAATTATAGAAAATTTAAATTATCGCGACAAAATCTATATTTCTACCAAGATGAATCGTATGGTTATTCGTTCACGCAAGGATATGGAAGTAATGTTTAATAATCAGTTGGATAATCTCAGAACTTCCTATATAGATTATTACTTTTTGCATAATATCATTAGTTATGAGGATGTAACTTATCTGATTGATTTGGGGTTGCTTGATTTTATTGAAGATAAAAAAACCAGAGGTCAAATAGTCAATATGGGATTTTCTTTTCATGGTTCTTTTGACGATTTTCAAAAGATTTTGGATTTGTATGACTGGGATATGACTTTACTTCAGTATAATTATTTGGATAGTAACATTCAGGCAGGTATTGAAGGTATTAAATTGGCTAATAGTAGGGATATGGCTGTTATTATTATGGAACCTTTGAAGGGTGGTTTACTTGCAGGTTCAATGCCTGATGAAGTTCAGGAATTAATTGACAATAGCGGTTCTAGTCGCAGCAATGTTGATTTGGCTCTTAGTTGGATTTTTGACACCGAGGAGATTACCTGTGTTTTAAGTGGTATGAATTCTTTGGATATGATTAAGGAGAATATTGACATTGTTTCCAATCATGTTGGTAATCCATTAAATGCTGAGGAAGTAGAGTTAATCAAGGAGATCAGGGAAGTTTTGTTGCATCTAAATAAAATCAGTTGTACATCATGTAATTATTGTATGCCCTGTCCAAGGGATATTAATATTCCGGATATTTTTAAATTATATAATGATAAATATCTGTTTCCAGAAAACAGGACTTTTGGTGTAAACCATACTTTTATAACTTATGTAGGTAATATTTTGGGCTTTACAGGTAAGGCGCATGATGCTTCATTATGTGTTGACTGTGGTCTGTGCACTTCCAAATGTCCTCAGCAATTGGATATACCTAAATTAATTAGGCAAGTTGATAAGGATTATCATGGAAAGTTTGTCAGACCTTTCATTCCGTTATTGAAAAAAATTATGAAGTATGTTCTGTAAATATAGTCGAAAAAGAATAATTTGAAGATTTAATCATCTTCATCATATACTTCTATACATCCTCCGGTACAGTTGTCTGATGCTTCTTCATAAACTGATGCATCTTCTACTGTTAATTCATCGGTGTTGTCTTCTCTGTCTGATCCTACAAGTGTAGCTTTGTCATCGCTGTCGAAGGTGAATTTTTCTTCATCAAGTTCTACGCAGTGTCCACACATTGTACATTCGTCTCTTTCTAATATAATTTCATACATTATTTTGCCTCACTTTCAAAATATAATATAATCTTGATAATTTTTAATATTTATAACTTTGTTACTGGAAAGGTAAATTTTAAAAAAAGTTAGGGGATATTGATTTTATTGGAGGGTTGGATATAATCTTATTCTTTGGATACTATCAACATTTATGTTGTCGATTTTCAGACTTAACGTATCGAAACCTAAAAATAGCCTGGTATTTATCTGTGTGGATTCTGTTCCGATAATTTTGTTGTTGTTATCGTAGCATGTGGCTGCAATTTTTATGTTATGGTATTTGTCGGGATTTTCTATTCTAATTTCACCGACAATTTCTATACTGCTATCATTTTTTACCAGTACTGCAGTGTTGCTGATTTCCATACTGATTTTACGTTCAATATCATGCAGTTGTTCGATGAAAATGTTGCTTCCCGTATTTGGGATTTCCTGTTTTTCTACACTCACTTCTTCTTGTGGTTCATCTGTATTATCATATCGTATCATTTCAGGAACAATGATTATAATAGCGGTTTCTTTGATGTTTAAATTTAAGCTTAAGCTGAAATTTTTATAGTTTCCATGGTCTACTTTTATTATTGTTTCGGCTTTGTTTAACATTTTTTTGTCTATGTTGTATGATATGGCAGATAGTTGGACACTTTTGTTATCTAGTTTATCGTTGGTTGTTATTTCACCCATAATTTCCAGGGGGCCGTTGAAGTCATCTAGAATTATATCGATATTTCTTAATACCAGACCCATTCCTGATTCTAACTTCTTGTTTCTACGTATTTTGGTTTTGATCTGATTTTCTAGTTGTATTAGTTTTTCATCTTTTATCTCATTTTTTTCGTCTTCATATTCATCGAAGAAAAATTCATCAGTATCCATAATAAATGTATCGTCATCTTCATCTTCACTTAATAATTCTTTTGTTACATCACTAAGATCATCATCATCGAATACTGTGGTATTCTCGTCTATTAACTCTCTTGCTATGCTGTCAGCATATAAATGATCCATTCTAACATTATTTGTGGTGTTTTCATGATCTACTTGTATAAACATGGCTTCGCCACAGTATATGCAGTAGTCTTCGTAATCTTCATTCAATTGACCACATTGTGAACATCTTTCCATTTCTTTATCCCCTTTCATTATTGATGTATCTATACTATTTTATAAATTAAATGCTTAATATATTTTATAGAAATTATTTAAAATATAAAGTATAAATATATAATGGTGATATTTATGAAAGACAGAGAAAAAGTATTTGAATTTATGCAAAAAGCTGGTGTGTTATATTTAGCTACTGTTAAAGGTGATAAGCCAAAAAATAGACCTATCGGTTTTAGAATGTTGGTTGATAATCAAATTTATTTCCTGACTGGTGAATCTAAAGATGTTTATGCTCAAATGATTAAGAATACTAATGTTGAATTTATAGGCAGAGTTGATAGTGAATTTTTACGTTATTATGGTAGAGTTGTATTTGATAGTGATGAAGACAAGTCATTACTTAATGAAGCATTTAAGATAATGCCTATGCTTGAAAAATTGTATGGTGATGATTCTCCTAATAAAGCAGTTATTTTCCATGTTGACAAGGCTACTGCTGAATTTAGGGACATGTTCGGAATCAAGGAATCTGTAAATTTCATTAATTAAATAGTTTGCGCTCTTCTTAAAAGAGTTGTTTTAGTGTAGTTTTCTACACCTATAATAATTTTTCTTCCCACTCTTTTTCTTTGAAACCTGTTAATACAAAGTCGTCTGTAATTATAATCGGTCTTTTTACCAGCATTCCATCTGTTGCAAGTAATTCTAATTGTTCTTCTTCTGTCATATCAGGTAATTTGTCTTTTAATTTTAGTTCTCGGTATATTTTTCCACTGGTGTTAAAGAATCTTTTCAGTGGCAGTTCCGATTTTTCGTACCATTGCTTTAGTTCGTTAGCCTGAGGATTATCTTTAACGATATCTCTATCTTCATATTCAATATTATGCTCATCTAACCATTTTTTTGCTTTTCTACATGTACTACATCGAGGATATTCTACTATTAGCATAGTTACACCTTATTTTTCTGTTAATTGTTACTATTTTTGTTATTCTTACTATTATTTTTTTTTATTTTTAATGTACATTATGTACATAGTAAACATAATTTACATAAATAACATAAATAACATTATGTATTTTATGTACATAGGTTTATATACTACGAAGGATATATATAGTTTCATGAAAAATTACACAGTAAAAGCTAGGCAAAGACAAGGGACTAATTCCATTGATTTGACATTACCTGCTGATATCAAGAAAGAATACTCCATTTCTAGAGGAGATATCTTTAAAATTGATCCTGTGTTCGAAAATAACACCTTAAAATTAGAATACACATTAATATATCAAAATAAAAAGAATAAAGATGACTAAAATGACTTCAGATAAATCAAAATTTAACTTATTCATCAGTTATTATCATGTTGACAGATATTTTAAAGACAAATTGAATGACATTATAGGTGATCACTATAATACAACATCATCTCCACATAAATATGAAATATGTCATAACCATCAGAAGTATACAGAAGAATTACAGAAAACTCCCTCTGAAAATAACATATTCATAGTTTTAGTAGGAAACGAGACCTATAAATCTAAAAATGTTGATTGGGAAATTAACTATGGATTGCATGAGCATGCATGCATGTTGGGTTTATGTCTGCCAACTAATGACGATTACCTAAAAACCAATATAAATCCAAAACTGATTCCAGAAAAATTAGCTAATAACATTTTCTCAGGCTATGCTTCCTATTTTGATTGGACCGAAAATGTAAATGATCTGGAAAACTACATAGATTTTTCATTAAAAAACATGTTCAAGAAGCATGCTTTATTGGTATAACTGTTATCCAATAAGTATAATAATGATGTTCACATAGTAATATTAAGTAAATAATAATTATTAAAAATAATTTTTACTATAATATTTAAAGAATTGATATTTTGAACGGTGAAAAATAATGGCAGAAAATAATCATCCACATAAGAATGTTATATCAAATATGAAAGATCTTTATCCAATGATTTCAATAATTAACGAATCTAAATTAACATATGTTAAAGATAATCTATCTAAACATTTACACTCCAGTCAAATAGAACTATTGAAGGTTGTAAGAAAACATTCAAAAGCTCATCATAGAAAAGTCCGTGTATCCCAGTATAAACAACTACAGAATAATCCTGAACAAATGGATGATTTATATAAATTACATGAAAATTTATACATCAAAAAATACCGGAAGCTCGAAAAGAAAGGATTGGTTGTAGTGGATACTGACTGTGAAGATCTTCCATTTGATGTTACACTCACCGATGATGGAGTGTTATTATTGGATGAAATAAATCAGTTGGAAGCTAAATGGGAAGAAATTGTTTTTGAAGATGTTGATAATAAAGAACAATTCTTGGAAGAACTGAAAAAGGTAACACAAAAGGCAGTTCCTATTAATTATAATCATAAAAAACAACAAAAATTTGTATTCTAAATCATAATCTCCTCATTTTTTTTTCTTTTTTTTATTATATTATTAATACTATAATTTACTTAACTATTATTAGGAAGTATAAATATGTATGGCTTTGAAATTTCAATGGAGCTTGTGGGTGTTTCTGTAAAAACTATTCGACAAGTTCAGATACCTTCACAAATAACATTTAAAAGGTTACATGAAATAATCTCTTTAGTATTCAATATGGAAGGTGAAATTAGTTATTCGTTTAGCTTTGAAGATTATGATCTTATTATCAAGGAAACCGGAAGTTTAAATAGGGACACTATTGATGCAAAATATGAATTAATCGATAAGTATTTTGAAGCTTTTCATATTGTAACTTACCATAATGATTTTTGGAAAATTAAGTTAACCGTAGACAAAAATCAATATGACAAGAAATATCCAAGATTACTATCAATAAGGGGATGGTATAATCCGGGTAAAGATATCAAATCAGCAGATGATTTTTCAAGGTTGTTGGAAATGAAAAAAAATAAGGACTGTAGTGAAAATTCTGAAATGTCCCAATTAAAACGTGTGAACTCATTAAATATTCAAGAAGAATTCATGTCACTATTTGATATTCCTTACAAGATTGTGAACAGGAAAGTAATTGAAATAGAATATGATATTACCCTGGATTCCTATTTGTAGGTGATTTGATGAAACATTTAAAGATTGATGAAGAAAAATGTGTAGCCTGTGGTCTATGTAAAGGGGTTTGTATTAGGGATAATATTGAGATTGATACCATTGCGGTAGAATTGGAAAGTGACTGTTTTGATTGTGGTCAGTGTAGTACGTTGTGTCCTACGGGTGCAATAGAATTATTGGCATATGAAGGACAAAATGACAGTGTTGAAAGTTATGATATGAATAGAATTCCCGTAAGCTATGGGGATATGTTACAGTTTCTAAAACAAAGAAGGACTGTGCGCTGGTTCAAAGAAGAAAAAATTCCGCATGAAACTTTTGTTAAACTAATGAAAGCTGCATATTACAGTCCTAATAGGCAGAACATACAAGATGTGGAATTTGTTGTGGTTGATGAAAAATTGGATGAATTCATGCACCTGGTTTATGAAATAATTAGTGTTCGGGAAGAGGAATTTTTCAGAATCAAAGATTTGGGAAATTATTTGCGTGATGAAAATAGAAATCCAAAAAGACATCCCCTTCTTTGGGAGGGTCATCAATTGTTATTGGCATTTTCGGGTAGTCAGACGGATGCAGTTATTGCAATGACCCGTGTTGAGTTGATGGCATATACCCTTGGATTGGGCGGTTTCCATTCATTATTTATTAATATGGCTGAAGAAACAGATCATGAAAAATTAATGGATTTTTTCCCTGAAATCGATAAAGAAAAGCATATGTTTGCATCCTTCGTGATTGGAATTCCACGGGTAAAATATCTTAGAACACGACCTCATAGAGATATTTATATTACTTTCAAATAATTATTTTACTTTTTTTAAGAAATTTTTATTTTTTTT
>CADBRM010000118.1 GCA_902797085.1 uncultured Methanobacteriaceae archaeon | reverse complement strand
GGAAAATTCACAAACGCAGACAACAAAGCACTAACAAACAGCAACATCCAAATCACAATAAACGGAAAAACAAGAACCCTTAAAACAGATAATTCCGGAATTTATACATATACCTACAAAGCTGTTAAATTAGGTACTAACAATATCACAGTATCATATAAAGGAAACAACAACTATAATGCATATTCCACTTCCACCACATTCAAAGTAATACAAAAAGAGGATCCTGATGTACGTTTAAGTAGTTCAGAAATTCATCCGGGAGTAAGTAAAACATTTCTTGCAATTCTTCCATATGATTCAACAGGAACTGTAGTATTAAAAATTGACAAAACAGTTATAGCAAATAATCTTGAAGTGGAAGATGGTCTAGTAATATATACTTACAAGATTCCGGAAACATACAATTCTGAAGAGTATACTTTATTCTTAGAATACTCAGGAGACACACAATATAATGCAAAAACTGTCAACGCAACTTTAACATTAACTCCCGAAGGTGGAAGAGTTAGTGCCAATATGTCTATGAAAAATGTTACGGCAAAATTTGCATCAACCAAGACACTCACTGTTAACTTAAATAAAAATGCATTTGGTACTGTGGTCTTCCAAATTGACGGTAAAAACATAACAGACCCTGTAAAATTTGAAAATGGAACTGTCAAATATAATTATAAAGTTAATGTCAGTTCAGGAGTACATAACTTAACCGCAATATATAATGGAAACTATATGTATGAAAAAACCAATGTTAGTTCCAATATTACTGTAACAAGATTAAATTCAGAAATAACATTAAATGACCTATCATCGAAAGCGGGAAAACTTACCTTATTCACAGCCACAGTTAAAGATGAATTAGGTAATCCAATCAAAAACAACAAAGTTGTATTTAAACTCAACGGAGTAACTATTGATTCAAATAAAACTGATGAAAAAGGAATTGTAAAATTATACTACCAGTTAGATCCAACACTCTATAAACAAACATATACCATAACAGCAAAAAGTACTGAAACTTCAACAGTATATAACACCCAAAAGAATGCAACATTAACATTAGAACAATTAGAAACAAAAGTTATGGTTCCAAGTATTTCCACAATACCTTCAAAAACAACAATTATCACAGCAACAGTAGTTGATGAATTTAATAATTACGTGACAAAGGGTAAAGTAACCTTTGCTAAAGGAAACGAAAAGCTAGGTACTGTAGCAGTAGCTAATGGATTCGCCAAATTTACTTATGAATCCAATTATGAAACAACAGAAACGGCCAAAATTTATGCTGCCTATTACGGAGACTGGAAATATGCTTCTTCAAAAGGAAGTGGAACTTACAAAGTTACCATGCTAAAGACTTCAACCATAGCAAGTGCCGTTGACGCAAAACCTAACTCCCTTATTACATTGACCGCAACTGTTAGAGATGAAAATCAAAATCTTGCAAGCGATGGAAATGTAACGTTCATCCTAAACAATAAGGTATTAGGAACTTCAAGTGTAACAAATGGTATTGCACGTTATAAATATAGCTTAGATTCCTTTGCAGCAGGAGAATATAGGATTAAATGTGATTACTTTGGATCAAAGATTTATAAAAACAGTACAAATACAAATATTATGACTGTAACTAGGTATGGTGTAACCATTAAAGGTAGTTCAGTGAATGCTATTGTAGGTAACACATCCTCAATAACATTAACAGTAACTGATGAAGAGAAATATAATGTCAAAAATGGTACCATAAAATATTATGTTAACAATAATTATGTGGGTAGTGCTAAGGTATCAAATGGTATTTCCACACTAGAATATTTAGTGCCTAGTGAATATGATGGAAAAACCGTGAAATACTATGCAACCTATGAAAAAAATGATATTTATGAATCAAGCTCTTACAGTAACACATTAACCGTCAGTCATCAAAAAATAGTCTATGTAAGTCCATCAGGTAGTGACAGCAATTTAGGAGATAAAACTCATCCATTTAAAACGCTGGAATATGCCGTAAACCACATTACATTATTTGGTACAATATACTTATCTTCAGGTACTTTTTCAGCTAGTGGAATAAGTATCAATAACTCAATTACAATTATTGGTACTGGAAAAGACAAAAGTATAATTGATGGAGGAAATAAAGGTGTTCCTATATTCAACATAAGCAAAAGAAATGTGGCCCTCACATTGGATGGTGTAACTATCAAGAATGGTAAAAGTAACTCCGAATTTAGTGCAGGAGCTATTTTCTCTTCTGGTAAATTAAATATTAACAATTCAAAATTCATAAACAATACTGCCAGTGGAAACTATTCCGGAGGAGCCATATACTCCAATGGAATATTAACAGTAGAAAACACGGAATTTGTCAACAATATTGCCACCAGCATAAATAGCCAAGGAGGAGCAATAAGATCCTATGATAACGAAACTTACATTACAAATTGTGTATTTGACTCCAATAAAGTAACGGGAAGCAATTCTACAGGTGGTTCCGCAATTTACAGTGATTCCGGAGACATAATCATCAATAGAACAACATTTACCAAAAACTCCGTTTCCGGTACATATATAACCGGTGGAGTAATCAGAAGTGTATATGGAGCTATGGTTATAGCAGACAGTACATTCAATAACAATATTGTCAAATCAACATATTTTGCTACTGGAGGAATAATTGGATCATTAGGTAGTGGTGTTGCAATAATAAATTCAACAATTAATTCAAATACTCTTGAAGCAACAGATTCCGGTGGAGGTAGTGCAATATACATTGAAACTGCAGCATTAGACATCAAGGATTCAAAAATTAACTCAAATAAGCTTACCACAAACAAGGCTTACGGTGGTGTAATCTACAGTTATAATGCCTATGTAACATTGACTGGAAGCACACTCAATGCTAATAGCATAAACGCTAAAGAATTAGGATTTGGTGGAGCATTGTACAGTGTTTATGGAAAAGTCAAAATAATTAAAAGTAAAATAACCAACAACACTGTTAAAGCTAAAGATATTGCATTAGCCGGTGCAATTTATTCAGCATCAAATGTAACAATAAGTAACTCGGACCTATGTAACAATTACGTTAATGCAAGTAGTTTAGGTGGCGGAGCCATAGCAAATATGGGTAATCTAACAGTTACTCAAACAAATTTCATTGACAACAACGCCAATAATGCAGGAAATGCAATCACATCCACCACTACTGCTACCAACAACATCAACAATAACTATTGGGGTTCAACCAGTCCTAATTGGAATAATTTATTGCATAGCGTGTCACAACCAAATTCATACTCAAAAACCAAATTTAACAATTAGAATTAATTAATGATAATTCTAATTATTTCTTTTTCTATTTTTTCAAAAATCTATGAAAGAAGCTAAATAATTTTTAAATTTCAAATAAAGAAATATTAAGAATATTTATTAAATATAAGACAGATATTATATAATTAACTTTAATTACAATCAATATACTTTAGTTGTATATTATTAAATTAACATTTATAGCTTTATAATAAAAGAAAACAAGAGGATTATTAATATCAATTCTGATTTAAGGTGGATGAGTATAATGAATTTTTTATCAGCAATGGCAGGAATTAATGACGGTGAATTTTGTAAAAAATTTACAAAACAGGGGGTAGATGTAATTACGTTAGGCGGATTTAATCTAGACCTGGATACATTTAAAGCAGGATTAGAGAACATGGGTCAAGATCGTAAAGAATTTTTCACATGTCCCCACCACATATCCGAAGACATAGATGAATTCATTGATACCATAACAGACTACAACCCATCATGGAAGGGAAAAATTAGTGTAAATCTTAGAGCATCTGAAGCAGCATCCTATGGAGTTCTATATAAAAACAAACAGATAGATATTTTTGAAATAAATGCTCATTGTAGACAAAAACCTATGTTAGAAGCCGGTACAGGACAAGCACTACTAACTAACACAACATTACTAGAAGAAATGTTAGAAGAAGTAACTACCAACAGCAGGAAAGAGGTTAGTGTGAAAATCAGAGCTAATGTTGAAAATGTAGACACACTGAAAATTGTTGAATTAATCAATTCGTATAATGTCGATTACCTACATGTCGATGCAATGAATCCTGGTATTGATGAAGCGGATTACGACATTATCAACAGAATCAGTTCAAATACTGACATTCATATTATAGGAAATAATTCTGTAACCACGCGCGAAGATTACTTGAAAATGATAGAAAGCGGGGCAGACAGCGTATCCGTTGCTAGGGTCGCCCTAAATGGAGACATCAACCACATTTTCCAAGATTAGAGCATTAACCTATTCAGATAAGTATTTACTTTTTCAACCACTTTTTATTTAATAAATACAAAGCATCAGTTGAAGCTATTAGTAAATTATTATAACTAAAAATAACATAATATATTTTATATATAAAAATACGAAAGAAATAAACGAATTTAGATTACATCAATTTAATGAAGATATATATTAAGGAGTGATATTGATGGGATGGGATGATGCACCAGCTCATGTATGTAGAGGAGGAGATGCCAGAGGTCTAGCATTTTGTTGTCCTCCAGTAAAACCATGTCCAGTACATGCAAAACTTGCTGAAGTAGGACTTAGTCCACAGGAATTTGTTAACATTAAACAAGAATTTGGTAAAAAAACCAAGTTGGGAGTAGGTGCTTCAACTTGTTTTGGTTCTTTAATTTGGTGTTGTAAAGCTTCAAAACCTTGTCCATTAAGAGACATGGAACTACAAGCCAATGGCATTTCACACGATGAATACATGACTCTTAAAAAGCAATTAGCTGAAGAAATTTTAAAACATTCAAACGTTAACACAATGAAATATAGTGATGAAGACATCACTTCACTTGCAGAAACATTCAACATTTCATTTGATGAAGCCAAGCAGGCATTAGAAGATTCTGGAAATGATTTAAAAACTGCTATCAAAAACCTTAGACTTAAAAGTTTATAAGTAAACTTTTAATTTCACTTTTTTTAATTAACTTAACGAGTTGTTATTACCATGGGACTTACATCATTGTTTTTAGAAATGAAAGACAAAAACGTTCTTATAGTGGGTACTGGTGATGTTGGTATTCGTAGAGCAAGACGTTTTATCAATGCCGGAGCAAACGTGTCCATTTTAGCACATTCAATTGATCAGGAAATTAAAAAAGAATTTCTTGATAAAGGTGCGGTATTTTATGACGATGCCGAACGAGACCGCCTGCTTGATGAATGTGACCTTGTTGTTATTGCAACAAACGATATCCAATTAAATGAAGAGATAGCACTTAAAGCTAAAGATAAGCTGGTAAACTGTGCCAGCAATATTTCCTTAAGTAATGTGATTGTACCTTCAACTTTCAAATTAGGAAGTGTAACTGTTTCATTATATACTGATTCAAAAAGTCCATTAATGGCTAAAGAACTCAGAAAAAAGATACAAAGTGTAATTACCCCGGAAGATATTTTGAATATCGAACTCCAAGAACAAATTAGACAATATTTAAAGGACAATATCGATTCTCAAGCAGAACGTAAGATGATAATGCTTAAAGTTAAAGAAGATAATATTGTGCAGAATTACATTAAAGAACATGACCTGGAAAACGCACTAAAATATGTTCAAGAAAATCTTATCAATTAATTAATTTTAATTTAACTAAAATTGAATGTAAAACTTAAGTATTATTAAAAGAAAATATAATAAAAGCAATAACTATGTAAAAAAAAGATTATAAAAGAATATAGTTATATTAAACAAGTTATAAGGGGATAGACTTGATGCTAGTTAATATAAGAATAGATTTTAAAATAGCCGATGTAGGCTCTATGGAAAATTCCTATAAAAAATTGGATGCACTCAATGAAAAGATACACAGAAACGTCAAAGTACTGGAAGAAGTAACTCTAAAAACATGCAACAGATACGAAATATATTTAGTTCTTGAAGAAAACATCAACATACCCACCACAACATTCATTGTAGAAAAAGATGATCATGCCATTAACCACCTATTACGGTTAGCATCAGGATTAGAATCAATGATTATGGGAGAAGACCAAATTCTTGGACAAATAAAAGATGCACGAAAAAAAGCAATAAAAGAAGAAACGATAGGTCCAAAACTTGAAAAAGTATTCACAAAAGCAATACATGTAGGTCAATCCATCAGAAAAAACACCCATATCAACGAGGGAGGAGTAAGTGTTGGTAGTGGTGCAGTAGAACTTATTGAAGAAAAATATGGATCACTGAAAGGCAAAAACGTTCTTATAGTAGGAGCTGGAGAAATGGGAACAATCGTCTCCAAAGCACTCCTGGAAAAAGAAACAAATGCAATTGTAGTAGCAAACAGAACCTATGACAAGGCAGTGGAATTAGCACAGGAATTGGACGGTATTGCGATTAAATTCAAAAAGATGGATGAATCACTGCATAAAATAGACATCCTAATAAGTGCTACAGGTGCTCCACACACATTAATTACTAAAGAAAGAATCGCATTCCTTCCAGAAGAACACCTGGCCAACATGGTAATGTTAGACTTAGCAAACCCACGTGACATAGATGAAGATGTTAAAGAATTAAAAGTCCAATTATATAACCTCGACGACTTAAGGTACATTAGAGATAAAAACATTGCAAAACGTGTTAAAGAAGCAGAAAAAGCAGAAGCAATAATTGAAGAAGAAACAATATTACTCAAAGATGCATTAAAAGAAATGGAGATTACCCCGATATTATCTTCACTAAACGTTGAAGCAGAGAAAATCAGAAAAAATGAGCTAGAAAAAACATTGAAAATGTTAGATTTGTCAGATAAGGATGCCAAAAAGTTAGATTTACTAACACATAGTATCGTTGATAAAATGTTATTCAACACAATCAAAAACTTAAAACAAGCAGTAATAAATGATGATGATGAAACAATCAATGCTGCAAAAAAAATATTAATAGAATACCCTCAGGAATAATAACAGAATACTCTATCCTCTTAACTCTTTTTTTAAAAACATTCCGTCTTACCGAAAAATAAATAATAATAACCCTGATTTCTTATTTTTACTTCAATTAGCATATTATCCATTGTATGGAAATTACTAATGAATTTATTAACAATCACTTCATTAATTATCAATAATAATATTAAATGCGAATAATATAATTTAAAACATCTACGAAAATATAAGATATGAGGTAATTTAAATGTACAAAAAAATATTATTACCAACAGATGGTTCCAAAAATTCAGAAAAAGCTATAGCACACGCATTAACAATTGCAGAATTTGAAGATGCTGAAATAGTTATTCTTAACGTTGTTGACAGTGTTTACTTAACAGGATTACCAGAAGAAGATTTGATTACCAAATCTGAAATGATACTTGAAGAAGAAAGTAAAAAAGTTACTTCCAGAGTAGAATCAATAATCAAAGAAATTGAAGCAGAAAAAGGTTCTAAGGGCAAAGATATTAAAATGAGTACTAGAACTGTTGAAGGAAATGCTGCTGATGTGATACTTAAAATATCTGAAAAAGAAGATATTGACTTGATTGTTATTGCAAGTAGTGGAAAACACATGCTTGACAGATTCCTTTTAGGTAGTGTGACTGAAAAGACTGTTAGACATACCAAAGTACCTATATTAGTCATTCCAAATAAAGAATGATTTTTATTTTTTTAAAAAAAGGATTAACATGTATAATAACATATTATACATTTTTTTCTATTTTTGTGCAAGTATACACATCCATTCTGAACTTGGAGTGTACTTTTCAGATTTTAATTCGTCAAGATAGTTATCTCCTTCAAAATTATCTTCAACGATTTCTTGCGTACAGTCCACAGAAGTTATTTTTCTGATAACTTTCTTGTTATCTTTTCTATTTCTCAAATAAATTGTTACTTTTTCATACCCTGCTTCAAATAGAAAATCTTTTAACTGATTTTCATTATAAAATATGCATCCCTGTTCATTGGCTATTTTTTCATATCCCTCGTTAGCACATCCATTGGTTTCAAAAACCAAAAAAAAGACACCATCCTTTTTAAGAACTCTTTTAACTTCCTTAAATGAGTTCACTATTTGTGGCCAGAAGTATACTGTTTCAAATGCAGTGATAATATTAAACTGTTCATCTTCAAAAGGCATGTCAAGAACATTTCCTTCTTCAACCACAATATTACCCTCATCAACATCCTTCCGATTCATCAGGATAGACTTCCTTACACTGGTAGTGCTGTGATCTATTCCAAAACTGGGCGCTTTACTTGATTTTTCATGTAATCTTTTTAAATTTAATCCGCTTCCACAACCAATATCCAGTATTTCATCATTTTCATTGACATCCAAATTCGTTAAAGCCCATAATGATACAGGCGTGTGTCCTTCATCCATTAAATCTAATAATTTTTCACCATCCACTCCCTCTGGTTTTCCATAATCATAAAACGTGTTTTCCACATTAATCACCTCATAACAATTATTAATTTTTATTTCTCAGCCATTACACATAACCATTCAGAACTAACTTCTTTTTCTTCTTCATTCATATTATCCTTAAAATTATCAATAATAAGTTCTTCGGAATATCCCTCAGAGTTGTATGTTTTAACAAATTTTTTATTTTCCTGAACTTTTCGAATAATACATTTTACTGAAGAGTATCCTGCTTCCTGAAGCATGTTTTTAAATTCCTGATCATTGTAGAATACTGCTCCTTCATCATTTCCTTTGTCACCATGTGGTTGACAATTGTTGTTTCCATTAATTCCCTGTACTATAAAAAACTTTCCTCCTGATTTCAAAACTCTTTTCACTTCTTTGAATGCGTTAATTATATCTGGCCAGAAAAATACTGTAGAAAATGCGGTTATTATATTAAACTGTTCATCTTCAAAAGGCATGTCAAGAACATCTGCTTCTTCAACCACAATATTACCCTCATCAACATCCTTCCGATTCATCATGATAGACTTCCTTACACTAGTACTACTATAATCCACCCCATAACTTTTTGCTTTTGGAGACTTTTCATATAATCTTTTAATGTTTAATCCACTTCCACAACCAATATCTAACGTTACATCATCTTCTTTAACTTCCATATTTTCTAAGCTCCATAATGCTATAGGCGTGTGTTCATGATCCATAATGTCTAATAATTTTTCACCGGATTGTCCTTCAGGTTTTTTATAACTTGGTTTTTCTTCCATTTTATCACCTTAATTATTAAAGAAAATATTGGATTTAATAGGATATTGAAAAATGATGTGAGAAAAATATTTTAATTAAGATTTTATGAAGAGGACTTTTTATATTTTGTTGAACGTTTATATATAAAAAATATATTATAAGTTATAAGTTAGTTAATAATATGTTATTAGTTATGTAAATATAACTTATAATTACAAACTTATAAGATATTTAAGAAAAAATAAAAACTATGAAAAATAGATAACTACATAATGCTAATTATTAAATTAATAGAATAAATTTATTTATAAGAATAATTATCACTATAACAGTAAATTGTCTAGGAGGATAAAAACTTTGGCATATGAAGGATATCTTAAAGATTTTCTTGAATTATCCGATATAACTGTTGGAGACACAGTTAAAGTAACAAAACCTGAAATAGAACATGAAGGAATGTTGCTTGAAAAACCAGATTATTCAAATGAAAATACAATCATAATTAAATTAAGTAGCGGATATAACATCGGTATTGATGTTAAAGATGCAAAAATTGAAAAAATTAAGGATGGAAGCAAACCTAAAATAGAACTTGACCCAGTAGATAAACAAATTAGTAAAGATAAAGATAATTTGTCAATTCTTTCTACCGGAGGTACTGTCGCCAGTGTTATTGATTATAAAACTGGTGCAGTTCATCCTGCTTTTACTGCTGATGACTTGTTAAGAGCAACTCCCGAATTGGTGGACTATGCTAACATCAATGCTAAGGCAATATTTAACATTCTCAGTGAAAATATGAATCCACAATATTGGAAAAAAACGGCGAAAGCAGTTTATGATGAAATAAATAACGGAGCTGATGGTGTAATAATAGCACATGGTACAGACACTATGCATTACACTGCTTCAGCATTAAGTTTTATGATAGATACACCGGTTCCAATAGTATTAACTGGAGCCCAACGTAGCTCAGACAGACCATCATCCGATGCTTTTACAAATTTAATGGGATCAGTAGTGGCAGCAAAATCAGATATTGCGGAAGTAACCATATGTATGCACTCCAGTGAAGACGACCCTTCCTGTGACTTACATAGAGGAACACGAGCAAGAAAAATGCACACTTCACGTCGTGACACCTTCACCAGCATAAACATGGACCCTCTTGCCAAAATAGAAAATGATACCGTAAACCTTTACGATAATGAAATATCATACACCAAAAGAGGTAGTGTTGAACTTTCATTAAATAACGAAATATCAGAGAAAGTTGCTTTAATCAAAATGTACCCGGGGATAGACCCGGAAATCATTGACATTTACACAGATAAAGGTTATGAAGGCATTGTAATAGAAGGAACAGGTCTTGGACATTGCAGTGATGAAGTGATAGATAAAATTGCACGTGCAACAAGTGAAAACATAGCAGTTATCATGACATCACAATGTATATTTGGAAGAACGAATATGAACGTATACAGCAGTGGTCGTAGACTCCTAAACTGTAATGTTATACCAGTAAGTGACATGTTGCCCGAAACAGCTTACACGAAATTAGTATGGGCTGCTGGTCAAACAGATAATGTAGAAGAAATACGCAATATTATGCAAACTAATCTTAAAGGAGAAATGGATACAACATTATCCCAAAATTACTTTATAAAAAACTAGGGGAAAGATAAAATGTCCGAGGATAAATTTGATTATAAAGAATTAGGATTAATGATGGGACTTGAAATACACCAACAATTAGACAGCCAAACAAAACTGTTCTGCAGATGTCCAAATTCTTTAACAGACAAAGAACCAGAACGTAAAATATATCGTAGATTAAGACCTACCCAAAGTGAACTTGGTGAAATAGATCGTGCAGCTTATGAAGAGTCACAGAGAAACCTCCAATTTGTATACGAAGCTTACAACCACCACACTTGTTTAGTAGAAGCAGATGAAGAACCTCCTGCAAAACTAAACCAAGAAGCAGTTGACATTTCTATTATTTTAGCCAGTCTCATGAACATGAAAGTTGTGGATGAATTCCATACCATGCGTAAACAAGTAATCGACGGGAGTAACACAAGTGGTTTCCAAAGAACAGGTATACTTGCTACCGATGGATACGTTGAAACAGAATTCGGTAATGTAACTATTGAGACATTAGGTTTAGAAGAAGATGCAGCTCGCCGTATAGGTGAAGAAAAAGGAAAAATAGTATTCAGGTTAGACAGACTCGGAATTCCTCTTGCTGAAATTACCACTTCACCGGATATGCATCATCCCCTACAAGTTAAAGCTGTTGCATACCAACTTGGTCAAATTCTTAGAAGTACCAAGGTAAAAAGAGGGTTGGGTACCATAAGACAAGATTTGAACATTTCCATTAAAGAAGGTGCAAGAATCGAAGTTAAAGGTGTACAAGATTTAGAACTTATGCCAACCATAGTGGAAAATGAAGTTGAAAGACAACTAAATCTCATAGACATTGCAAAAGAGTTACAGAAACGTGATGCCTTTGTTGAAACATGCATATATGATGTAACAAATGTGTTAAAAGACACCCAATCCAAAGTTGTTCAATCAATACTTGAAGAAGAAAATAGTGGAGTTCTTGCAATTAAATTAAGACACTTTGCTGGTCTTATTGGTAGGGAAATTCAACCGGGAAAAAGACTTGGAACAGAATTCTCTGAGCATGGCAAAAAAATGGGAGTATCCGGTTTATTCCATACCGATGAACTACCAAACTATGGCATTACCCAAGAAGAAGTGGATAAACTTAAAGATGAACTAAAAATGAAACATGAAGATGATGCTTTCATATTAGTTGCAGGTCCAAAAAATAAAGCACACAATGCACTTAATGAAGTAATTAAACGTGCAAAACAATCACTTGAAGGAGTACCTGAAGAAACTAGACGTGCACAGGATACAGGTAACACAGAATATCTAAGACCATTACCTACAGCCAGCAGAATGTATGTGGAAACTGATATTCCTACAGAAATTATTGATCCCGCAAGAGTTGAAAAAATTGCTTCAAACCTACCTGAGTTACCTAATGTTAAAAAGGAACGTATACAAAATGAATATAAACTCAGTGATGAATTAGCAGAGCAATTAGTACAACGTAATAATGCAGACCTATTTGAAGAAATTAAGAAAGAACTTCCGGATATGGATGCTACAAAAATAGCTTCAGACATAGTTTCAACCATAAGAGATTTGAAACGTGACAACTATGATGTAAGCAAACTAGACAAAAAAACATTAGTGGAAATATTCTCTTTAGTAGACAAAGATGTAATACCTGCCGCAAAAACAGAGGTAATCTTCAAAGATGCCTGTAATGATATTGCACCGATGGACAGTGTGAAAAGGAATAATCTTGAAAAATTATCCGAAAACACGATTGCCGAAGGTATTAAAGAAATTGTAGAAGAAAACAAAGCAATGATTGAAGAACGTAAGATGGGTGCAATGGGCCCACTTATGGGTAAAGCTATGGCCAAATTCCAAGGAAAAGCAGATGGTAAAACCGTGAGCAAACTTTTAACCCAGGAGATACAAAAAATAGTAAATTAGAATAATATGGCTAAGCTATATTATTTTTTTTTTGCTCTGTAGAAATCCTTTGTTTGAGTGAAATGTGGATATTACTCAAATTTGTCTTTCAGTACACTATATAATTATTTCTAAAAAGTATTACAAATTTATAATTTAAAAGGTTTTCTACAAAGCCTTTTTTAAAAAAAAAGGGGGTATCTGTTTAATAACAACAGACAAATATTATTCTTGAAGTTTCTTTTTTAGATAATCCCAGAAGTAAATTTCTTCTCCACAACCTGAGATAATTATATTTTTGTAATTTGAATTTTTAACCAAATCAACTATTTTATTTATCCTTTCTTCGAAATCGAATTCTAATGGAATAAATGTAGAATCATACTGTTTTTCAATAATATTATAATAGTCCTTAGCCGCATCGACAGATGTTCTACCTGGGATAACTATCAAATTATCAGGATTTAAAGAGTTTATTGATAATAAATGGTCTTCAAATATTTCCTCTTCATTGGCATCGGGAGTGCAATATATAAATTCCAATTCCTCATCGACATAATTAGTCATCAACAAAGAGTTTACTTTCAAAGCATCACCATTATCTCCTTGACCTACCCCAACAATTTTATTATCAACATCCAATATTTCAAAACGTCCAGGAGGTACTTCAAAATCATAATTTGAATAATATTCAATTATATTCTCCTTAATGTTTTCACCAGTTGAAAAGGCAGCGTATGTTGTGATAGCACACAAAATATTATATAAATTATGTATTCCAACAACAGGCAAATTTAAAGTAATGTCCTCAAGAATATTAGATTTTATATTATAATTGTAAACATCAAGATTAAATGTTACTTTCCAAGAATCATCCTGCACGATAAATTCCGTTAATTTTACGTTAGGTTCAGGTCTCCTAAAACCACAATCACAATCATAAATCCCTCTTTGACCCATATAATGTTTCGTGTAATTTAATTCTTCATGACAATAAGGGCATTTAACCGGATTTATTTCAAACAGATCATTAATATTTTCTAAAGAGAACCCATAATAAACAATAGTATTATCCTTCTCTTTATTTTGTCCAATCCACGTTACATTAGGATCATCTGCATTTGTAATTAATATTCCCTTTTTCAGTGACCTAGATAATAGTGTCTTTGCATATAAATAATCCTCAAAAGGATTTTTTACTCCTGCAACTTGTGTATGCTCACGTGAAATATTTGTGTATACTACCCCTACCGGTTGCATATAATCACTAACTAAATCAGGAGTACCATGCTTAACATCCCTAATACCATATTCATAAACACCCAATTGTGCTTTATTAATCAATAAATCAGTTGTTAATGAAAAAAGAGTGTTGTTACCTACACTTGTAGACAACTTCCAATCTTTTGATAATAAATTGATAATCATTGTTGTTGTGGTTGTTTTTCCATTAGTCCCCGTAATCAATACAGAACCCATATCTAATTGACGTTTTGCTAATTTATTTAATGCATCTTTTCCGGCAATTTTAATAAAAACCAATCCTGGAAAACTTTTTCCACCTGTAGGCATTATTCTTAATAAATAATAAGTTAATTTTCCGGAACACAATGCCATATAAAATTTTAGACCATTTATCATTTTTTTATACCCAAAAATATTATTTAATTAATAATATACAATAAACCTATTTATATGGAAAAGAATATTTAATTCTTTCTTATTTAAGAAAATAAATACTATTCCTTAACATTGTTTATGAAAAAATAATTAAAATAAAGAAGACAGGAAATAAATCAGGAAATATTATCCGATATTATGATTAAACAACAACATTTATTATTCCCTGTCCTTTTTCTTGTGTTTAAAAACTGATGAAATAGGAACTATAGTAAATCAACAATGCCCACAAAGTTAATATAAAAATATTTTGCAAGACATATAATTATAATGATTTAAAGATATATTAATTAAACTTAGAAAAATAAGAAAGTGGATATTTATGTATGACATTATAATAATCGGAGCAGGACCAGCCGGATTAACTGCAGGAATATATGCAGGAAGAGCCGGGTTAAGTGCTCTTATTCTTGATAAAGGACAATCCGGTGGAACAGCGAATACTGCCCCCTTAGTAGAAAATTACCCTGGTTATGATAAAATTCCGGGCATGGATTTAATGAAAAACGTTTCAGAGCAAACAAAGAAATATTGTGAAATTATAGAATTTGTTACTGTAAAAAACATTGAAAAAATGGAGGAATGTTTTGAAGTTGAAAGTAGCAAAGGAAATTTTACTTCGAAACTTGTTTTACTTGCTACTGGTTCAACTCATCAAACTTTAGATGTTCCGGGAGTTGAAGAATATACTGGACGTGGAATTTCATATTGTGCTGTTTGTGATGGTGCTTTCTTTGTTAACCAAGAAGTTGTTATCGTTGGTGGAGGAAACAGTGCCGCTACTGAAGCTCTGTACCTTAATCGTATTGGAGTAAAATGCAGCATTATCCATAGACGTGACAAACTAAGATGTGATGTTAAATTACAAGAAGATCTTGCTAAGAACAATATCAAAATTTATTGGAATAGCGAGTTAAAAGAAGTTAAGGGTGATGTCAAAGTTGAGGAGGCCATCATTTATAATAATGAAAATGGTGAAGAAACAACGCTTAATGTTGGTGGTGTGTTCATAGCTATAGGAAACATCCCTAATAATAAACTTGCACTTGATATGGGTGTTGAATGTAATGAATTCGGATACATTAATACGGGCAAAGATATGAAAACCAGTATTGATGGAGTATATGCTGCAGGTGACATTACCGGAGGCATAAAACAGATTGTTGTTTCTGCAGGCCAAGGTGCAATAGCCGCCGAAAGTATGCAATGCTTATTAATATAGATTACTATGACATCAGATAAATTACAAAATCAAATAATTAAGGATTTAACCAATGATTTCCCTAAAATTCAAAAAATTGAAAAGAAAGAGAACACTATAATTATAAAAGCTGATGATGATACTTTATGGGAAATTTTTAACGTATTATACAATGGTTTGGATGATGTTGAATTCAATATGGGAAAAGAGGAAGATTCCCATATAATCATTAAAACATAAAGAAGAATAGAGGTGATACAATGAAAAACAGAACTCAAAACCAATATATGACAGACCAACAAATTAGACAACAAATTTCTTCCAATAGAATTGAAACAAAGCTACTTGTTCTTAAACCAGTAGGTTATCCTGTAGAAAGCAATTTCATTGAATCTCCTCAAATAGAAGTAACTAACAAAGAGTTATTTGAATTATATGCTAAGGAACAGTGGGTTGGATATAAGGTACATAAAAATATGTACATTTTTGATCAGAAGTTAATGCCGGATTTTGCATTTCAAGTTGCTGATGTTAGACCGGATAATTCTTACATTACTAACAACACTTCCATTTTGGTCCTTGCTCCCGATACCAAGGTTGAACTAATTAAAACCCAACGTAACATTAAGTTTGACGATGTTATTGGTCAAGAAAAGGCCAAGGCCAAAACTAGAATTATTTCAAAATATTTGGAAGAACCAGAAAAATTTAATGGATGGGCCCCCAAAAACATTCTTTTCTATGGAATGCCAGGTACTGGTAAGACCATGTTAGCACAAGCTTTAGCCAATGAATTACATGTTAATATACAGATGATTAAAGCAACAAGTTTAATAGGTAACCATGTTGGTGACGGTTCCAGTCAGATACATGAGTTATATGAGCAAGCAAGGATGAAAAGGCCTACAGTAATATTCATTGATGAAATTGATGCCATTGCATTAGAACGTAGATACCAATCATTAAGAGGGGATGTTACAGAAATTGTTAATGCACTTCTTACCGAAATGGATGGTATAGAAAATAATGATAATGTTATAACAATATGTGCTACAAACAATCCTTCATTATTAGATTATGCCATTCGTAGTAGATTTGAAGAGGAAATTGAATTTACATTACCTGATGCAAAAGACAGATTGGAAATTCTTAATAAGAATATTGAAACAATACCATTGGAGTGTAGATTTAATATTGATTCGTTTGTTGAAAATACCAAGGGTTATTCAGGAAGGGATATTAAAGAAAAAGTTTTAAAAACTGCATTACATAAAGCTATTTCCGAATCAAAAGAATTCATCGATAATGGAGACATAGATTACGCCATAAAAGAAAGTAAAAAA
Organism: uncultured Methanobacteriaceae archaeon; assembly: GCA_902797085.1. Lineage (GTDB taxonomy): Archaea > Methanobacteriota > Methanobacteria > Methanobacteriales > Methanobacteriaceae > Methanosphaera. The sequence goes on along the minus strand of CADBRM010000118.1, from coordinate 4,007 downwards.
GATTTTATTAAACCGGATACTATGTTTTCATAGTTTTATTTTTTTTAATTATTTATATTATAACTTTTTAGTTTTTACTTATGTTTTATAAGTTATAACTAATTAGTTTTTAGTAATAACTTAAAAATTATTAGAAAAAAACAGGAGTAAAGAGAACCAAATAACAATCTCTAATCCATTTTTTAAACAAAACAAAGAAAAAATTATATAAATTATATAATTTCTAAAAATATAAGGTAATCTTAATGAAATTCTAAACACTATCTAATGGTTATATCTTAAAAAAAAATACATATAAATACTATGAAAACTAAATATATATACAACAGAATACGGAAATAGTTTTCCGAGTTTTGATTTTCACTCATTAAATCCAATATAGGAGAATAAATTAAATTACAATAAAGGAGATAAATCATGTCATATGTTGATGAAGTAATTGAAAGAATTACACAAGAAAACCCAGGTGAACCAGAGTTTCACCAAACTTTAAACGAAGTATATAAATCTATAGAAGTCGTAGTAGATGCAAATGAAGAACAATACAGAAAAGACGCACTTCTTGAAAGATTAGCAAACCCTGAAAGACAAATTAAATTCAGAGTTCCTTGGGTAGATGATGAAGGACAAGTACAAGTAAACACTGGTTACAGAGTACAGTTCAACAGTGCAATCGGACCATACAAAGGAGGTCTCCGTTTCCACCCATCAGTAAATATAGGTATCATCAAATTCTTAGGATTCGAACAAATATTCAAAAACTCATTAACCGGACTTCCAATTGGCGGAGGAAAAGGTGGATCCAACTTTGATCCTAAAGGAAAATCAGACCGTGAAGTAATGGCATTCTGTCAAAGTTTCATGAACGAATTATACAGACACATCGGACAAGACCAAGACGTACCTGCAGGAGATATAGGAGTAGGTGGTCGTGAAGTAGGTTACTTATACGGACAATACAAAAGATTAACCAAACAATACGAAGGAGTATTAACCGGTAAAGGATTAACCTTTGGTGGATCATTAGCAAGAACAGAAGCAACCGGTTACGGATTATTATACTTCGCAAGAGAAGTATTAAAAGCAAACGGTGAAACATTAGAAGGAAAAACCGTTACAGTATCTGGTTCAGGTAATGTAGCAACATACGCAATAGAAAAAGCACAACAACTAGGTGCAAATGTAGTAACCGCTTCTGACTCAACAGGATGGGTATACGACCCAGAAGGAATTGACGTAGCATTACTCAAAGATATCAAAGAAGTAAGAAGACTCAGAATGAGTGATTACGCAGCAGAAAGACCATCCGCAGAATACCATGAAGGAAAAGGAGTATGGACAATTGAAGCTGATGTAGCTTTACCATGTGCAACACAAAACGAAGTAGACATTGATGATGCTAAAAATATTGTTTCCAACAACTACCTTGCATTAGTTGAAGGAGCAAACATGCCTACAACCCTAGAAGCAACAAAATATCTACAAGACAATGGTATCTTATTCGGTCCAGCAAAAGCAGCAAACGCTGGTGGAGTAGCAGTATCAGCACTTGAAATGAGCCAAAACTCAGAAAGATTATCCTGGACTTTCGAAGAAGTAGACAACAAACTCGAAAACATTATGAAAAACATCTTCAAACAAATCGAAGACAGCTGTACAAAATACGAACAAGGAAATGACTATGTTGCAGGTGCAAACATAGCTGGTTTCGAAAAAGTTGCAAACGCAATGCAAGGACAAGGAATCGTATAGATTCCGTTACCATTTTTTTTTCTTTTTTTCACCATTTTACTCCAACTATTTATAGTACATTAATTTGAATTCATATAACTATTCTTTATTGAATTAATAACAGCATCATAAGTTATAAGTTATATGTAAAAAGTTATAAGTTATACTAAAGTACATGTAAAAAATAAGGCTCTGTAGAAACCCTTTGTTTGAGTGAATTAGGAGCAATACCCAGATATGACTTTCATACAGAGGAAATCACTTTATTTCAATGCCATCCTAAATTCCATCCAACATCAATACTGTTTACCCATATTAAACAATAAGTGTTTTCATACGATTCCTGCCTAATTGACACCAACGAAGCACTAATACTTGTAACCTGCAATCTCGGGTAAACCTTCAGTTCATAAAAAATTAATCATAAAAATATAGTAATTTAGAAAAGTTTCTACAAAGCCAAAAATAGGAAAAAAATAAAAAGAAGAGAATTAATTAATTGAGTCTACAATACCCGTTGCAACATGTTCTATAGTTTTTGTACCATTTGAAGTTTGAATATTATAAACTGTTTTATTTTTAACAAACCAAAGTTTAGTAATTGTACCATTTTTTTCTGAACCAATTCTTACAGCTTCAGTTTTTTTCATTGTCTGATTAGACAAAGTTACGTTAGTAATTTTGATATCGTATTTATCTCCATTAATTTTTTTATAATTGGTAGTTGCATTGTCTAAATTTTTCTCATTACTTAGAAGTAAAATAATTTCATTAGATCCATCACTCATTTTCACAGAATCATTTGTAGACTTAATTACATGAAACCCTTCCGGAACAGAGAAAGTCTTTTCTCCAATATTTTGTGTACCAGAATCATTTCCTAAAAAGAAGAAAAGTCCTGCAACTGCAATTAATATTAATAAGATTATTCCAATATATTTAAAATCCATATTAATCACTAGTAATAGATTTATTTTTGATAAATATAAATTTATACATAATAATTTAAAATAATTAAATAAATTATTATTAGATTTATATTAATTAAATATCATAACACAATAACAGTAATAAAAATTCAAAATGTTTATGAATCATGTTTTTTTCTAAAAGAATAATATCATTTAAAAAGAAATATAATATTAAAGAATTAAAGGAATTATTTTATGAGTAAGAAAGGTTCTGTTGAAGAAAGAGATTTGGTGAATATGTTATGGGATGCCGGATTTGCAGCTATGAGAGCTCCGGCAAGTGGAGGAGCTACAAAAAGACCCTTACCTGATGTACTTGCAGGAAATAGTAAAATATATCTGGCAATAGAAGTAAAATCAACCAGACAAGATCATATTTATATTGACAATGAAAAAATAACTAATTTGAAAGAATTTTGTAATATATTCGGTGCAACACCATATATTGGTGCAAAGTTCATTCGTAAACCGTGGAGATTTATTAAATTAGAAGATTTACATATAACTAAAAGTAAAAATTATAGGGTTAATACTGATTTAGCATTTAGCAAAGGTCTTGATTTTGAAGAAATTATCGGCGGAACAATTCAAACAAGATTAATTTAACTATAAGTTTCAATAGAATCTTTAAACCATATCCTCCACTATTTTTTCATAAAAAAACATATTATACTGACAAAACAATAAAATATAGCTTATTGATGTAAATAACATCTGTTTAAAGTATTGAACACATGTTAAAAGCAGTAATATTGGAAACATTAAAGGATTTCTAAAAAGCCAGAAATAAATAAAAAAATACAAAAAATATATGAGGAAAACCCCATATTAAAAAGAGTATTATGATTTTACAACAGTGAATGTTGTGTTGGTGTTTGTTGCAGCATATCTTATATTTCCTGCGTAGGATACTGTCACATTATTAACACCGACGGTTTTGGTTTTGTAGCTGTAGGTGAATACACCATTGTTGTCTGTTTTTACACTGACTTTTGCTCCGTTTACGTTGAGTGTTAGGGTACTGGTTTTTAGTGCTACTCCACTATCGGTTGTGAATCTACCTGTTATCACTGCAATGTCTGATAATTTGGTTTGAGCTATATCATCAATAACAATCACCGTATCCTTTGCAACCACATTAAATGTTGCAGACGTACTGGTAGCTGCATACTTGGCATTACCTGCGTAGGATACTGTCACATTATTTAGTCCGGCAGTTTTGGTTTTGTAGCTGTAGGTGAATACACCGTTATTGTCTGTTCTTACACCCGTTTTAACCCCATTGATAGTCACCGCCACCACACT
>CADBRM010000117.1 GCA_902797085.1 uncultured Methanobacteriaceae archaeon | reverse complement strand
TTTCCAATTCTTTTGACAATTCTTCAATATCGTCTTCATCAGCGTATACCTCAACGAAAACGGCATGCTGATCAACTACCTTATTATAGCTAAGACGGGTAATATTTGCATTATGTGAAGAAATGATATTAGAAACCTCCAGCAGATGACCGGAACGATCCTCCAATCTAAGGATAAACGTTTTATATCTCATTTTACTCACCATTTAATATGACATTCTTATCCATGAGTATAAACTACATTATGAATAACTTTTTATTAGTAATATGATTTTCAAGTATTAAATATTTTAGGTTCAAAAAAAAGATGAAAAAATTTTTCAATAGAGGTCTCCTTTAAATTATTATTAAAACCAGTTAATCAACAGGAAATTCCCAATTTATTCAGTTATCCTAATGTAAACAGGAACAATAAAGAAATAAACCATAATAACTTCCATATAAACAGTTTTACTTAATTAATATCTTTCTTAAATATTATTTTCAACTTAGTATAATCGCACCAATTTTGTAGTTATAGTTGAACTTTTGAAAAAATCACTTAAAGGTGAAGATTTTTACAAAATATTGAAAAAAATAGGGGTTTTCCACTGAGTCAAAAAATAAAAAAAGGAATGAATCAGTTAGGGAATATCCTTTCAGGACTTATTGGTCCTTTCATATTTTTGCTTGTACAATCAATTATTCCATCTATGTGAAGAACCGCTTCCATTGTCCCTAAATATTCACCATCATCATTTCTTAATGCATAATAATTAGTTAAAACCTGTTTTCCATCCACTACAGACAATACATGCATACTGTTCCTTTTTCCATTTTTAAAATCAATAAGTAATTTATCAACCATTTTAAGTACATTTGATGGGTGACATGAATGCATATCCCTGTTCAATGCCATCTTAGGTCTAAGAAAAACTTTATTGCCATCCTCATCAAAGAATCTGTTAATATCGTTTTCATCTATTATGGTTAATTCCATTGGAATAATATTCAGTATTGCACGTAACTGTTTAAGAGTCAATAAACCCCCTGGTAGAGAAACTATATCATCTTTAAATTCAACCTTATCATTTCTTTTAAATCTATTATCCCATTCAGGTAATTCAGATACCAAACATGGACCAAACATTGGCATGTCATCAGCTATTCTTATCCATTCATCTTCAGTAAAATTTTCTGCACATAATGGAAAAAGGATATTCTCTTCCTTATATATCATTTCTTCTATGCGTTTAAGAACAGACATTAAATCTTCTTTATTGTCGATTGAATGTAAATGGCTTCTGATTTCATCTTCTACACCCCACATCACATCAGCAGGTCCTGGAAGATTATACTGATCTTTCAACAGAGGGAATAATAAATCATCTTTCTTAGCATAATGTTGCCTGATATTAGTGAGTTCATCAATCTCATCCCATACAACTTCAATATCATCAGATTCACACAATATTTTTTTAATAGAATCAATCTTTGCTTTGATAGCATCATTTTCAATTGTTAAAATATTTAACGGATGACCAAGAGTGTTCTTGTATTCTATTGTCTTTTCTGAAATTTTATCATCCACGTTTTCAATTTTTTCATCAGCATAATTAATCTGATGAGCTTCCATTTCTTCTTTAAGTCTTTGTCTACGTTCCTGGTCTGTCATATCATGGAACAGCACTGAATGTATATCACATAGCTTTTGTATATCCTCTATTTTTGCTCCATCAGCCATCATCTGTTGTTCTGCTTTAGCAATCAATTTAGCGGGCACATGCTCAAAATTCTCTTTAAAGTCTGCCTGAACCTTTTCCAAATCTTCCCCATCAGTAACTCTCTGAATGTAACTTTTTAATATTTTAACTCTCTCTTCAAATGAAATATCTTTTTCAACCATAAAAATCCACCTTATTCCAAATTATTATTTCTTATTATATTTTTTTGCATATATAATATAATTTCACTACAATAGTGACAAGTACAAGTAATCCCTAATCATTTCCCCCTGATATACAAATACAATTGGAGTATAATACATTCAACCGTTCACAGCTTTATGGTCTTGGATAATACATTATCATACCATTTAAAAGACAATATAATTAATTATTTCCTTAATTAAAGAAAAGATTAATAACGAATTACAATATAACATATATTACCGTTAAAAGAATGATTAATATTTAGGAGGGTAAATATGGCTTCCGATACACAAATTATTATCGCCAGCCTGATAATTATTATTGCAATCTTAGGTGGTGTAGCCGGATACTTATATTATGACAATATGCAGAAAGAGAAAGAAGCTCAGCAACATCAGATGGAAGAATTAGAAAGGCAACTTAATCAAACACAGGATGAATTAAATGAATTAAACCAGAGCAAAAGTTCAAGCTCTAGTTCAAGCTCAAGCTCAAGCAAAGCATCATCCAGTTCAGGAAATAAAGTAACTTATGAAGAAGCAGGAGTTAACAAGAACATTGGTTACATAAAAACCTGTAAATATCCAGGTTGTGGTGCCAGATATGATTCTCGGTTAAGTTATTGTCCTAAATGTGGACAACCAAACATATATGTATAATCAATATCATTAATAAATAAACTAAGGGTATACACATCAAAGCAATTAGCGTATCCTTTAGTTTTAAATACTTACTTTTTTAACTTATTAAATGTTTTACAATAACATTAATTATTATATTTCTTTATTTCCAACCCATTTTATAAAATTCCTTAATTCTCTTACAATTTAAGGTTACCCATTAAATTTACATATTACAATCTATAAACATAATTCATTTTTCAATATCCCCTCCATTGCAATAAAAGGTAGCATTAATTATGAACAACATACATCCTATTATAAGTTTAAAAAAAAAATAATAGGAGGATGAATAACCTTGGAAAACAAAAATTTGATTATTATTGCATTAGTCGCTGTTGTACTGTTATTGGTTGGTCTAATTGCAGGCATGTCATTAAACAGCAATACTACAGTTAACAATAGCAATGATACAAACGATACCCTTAATATATCCATAAATGAAACTAACGAAACAACATCCGCAGATTCTACTAAAAATACAAAATCAAATAAAAAAACAAGTGACTCAAATATAGAAAGTGAAACTATTAAAGAAAATTATCAAGCAGGTGATGGTAGTCACTATAGGGAAGTAAATTACAAAGACGGAAATTTTAGACAATATGACAGTAATGGTAAATTAATCGGTAGCAGCTATGAGAGTGATCAAGCACAACTAAAAAAAGATGCCGGTGATTCTTGGCCGGGAGATTAATGTCCCTAAAAAAAACCAAAAAAAACATATTCCTTAAATGATAAATTCATGAAGAAATAGATTTATCAAAAACTCTTTTAATTCTTTTTTTACTTTTTTAATTTAACTTAAATAATAATTACTGTATGTACTTTAATCCATGAGAATATAGGGGAAGTACAATATTTTCTTTAGTAATTATATCCAATCATAATTATTTAATATTTATAGGGCGTAATTCCAAACATTTCCGAAAATATCATATTTAGGTAAAACAATTAATGAAAAATGCTACTGAAATATCCATTAATAATTATCCTACAAAAAAATGTTAAGCCGTTAGTTGAAGAAAATTTAAACAAAGAATTCCTAACCCTTTTTTCAAGATTAATTATATGATAACACATATCTAAAAAATGATTGACTAAATCTTTCCAGTAGCAAAGTGTAAAATTTAAAAAAAAGATAATAAAATGAGAAAAACTAACTTTTTAGTTTCCTCCGGTTGGTATGTAAGGAATTATTGCTCCTGCTAATCTAGATATAGGCATTGTTTGTATCCATACTTTTCCAGGACCTGTAAGTGTTGTAAGGAATAGTCCTTCCCCACCAAATAATATGTTTTTCACTCCTTTTACCCGTTGTATGTCAAATTGTACACTTTCTTCCATTGCTGCAAGGTGTCCCTGATCCAATACCATTTTTTTCTCCCGGCTGTAACTCATATTCAAGTACTTCTCCATCAATTTCCAGAAATAGAGTTCCTGTTCCTGTGAATTTTTGAAGAACGAATCCTTCTCCTCCAAATATTCCTGTCCCAAGACTTTTTCTAAAGTGCATGTTTATTTCCACTCCCTTTTCGGAGGCAAGGAATGAACTTTTTTGTCCTATAATTGAATTGCTTCCATTAAGTTCTATTGGTATTATTTTTCCAGGAAAACTTGATGCAAATCCAATTTCTTGATTGTCATTTTCTGCAGTATAGAAGTTCAAAAACAGTGAATCACCTGATAATGCTCTTCCAAGTCCTTTTAAAAGTCCTCCACCAGTATTTGTTTCCATTTTT
>CADBRM010000116.1 GCA_902797085.1 uncultured Methanobacteriaceae archaeon | reverse complement strand
TGAGGCATAACGATGATGATCAATTGGAGTGCTGAGACAAGAGAAATCCTAGGATCTGGGTTCAAATCCCAGTGACCCCATTTTATTTCAATGGTTTTTTTTTCTTTTTTTATCGTTCGTTTTTATTACTTTTTTTTCTTTTTTTATTAATTTTTATTCTCTTTGATAATTGTCTATTTATTAATGATAGGTTTATATCATACTTTAAATATATTATTCATTAGTTAAGATAATCCTTTATTGAAATAGGGGGTGTTGAATTTAGGTATACTTAAATATATCAATTTCAACTCTTTAATAGGTGAAATAGGTATTGTTTGGGAGGACAAGACCTTTATTTTAAAACAGGTTTTATTGCCGGAACTGTCTACCAGAAAGCAGAACTATGGTAACATTCGTTACAGCGGCGTCATTTTGGAGACGAATCCAGACAAGATAATTTATGATTACATGTCTCGCATAAAAGATGTTATTCTTGGTAAGAACGTTTCATTCGATATAGATTCTTTTGATTTTAGTGATTTGACCGATTTTCAACAGGCTGTTCTTAGAAAGCAGAGTGAAATTCCATATGGTAAGGTCACTTCATATAAGATGCTGGCCAAATTGGTTGGGAAGCCTAGAAGTGCCAGACCGGTTGCAAATGTTTTATCCACCAATCCTTTTCCTTTAGTAATACCATGTCATAGAACCGTGCGTTCCGATTGGACTGTTGGGGGTTATGCCGGAAGCAATGACAGCTATTACAAGCAGTTTCTATTGGAAAGTGAGGGTATTGAAATCAAAAAGGGCATCATTTCCAAAGACTATAGATATCCTATGGAAGAATTTGAAAGCGATAAAATATTAAAATCTGATTAATGTTTACATTAATCGTTTCTTTTTTTATAAAAAAAATAGTTTGGGGAGGTTATTTATTGGCCTTTTTCACTATTATTTTCTCGGCAGTTATCTGTGGGGGGATGGTGTTTGTTGCTTCTCCTATGGTGTGTACTTCTATTTTGCTGCCTTTCTTTAAGTCACGCATGTTTGTCTGCACCTGGCTGTTGTCACTCATTTCCTTGTAGATTTTTGTTGTTTTCTTGATTATCACTGACGTGTTGGTGTTTGTATCATCTTGTACGTAAACGGTTCCGATTGTCTGGTTTTGATTGTTGTTGTTTGTTGTATTTCCCACTACGGTTCCGGTTATGTCGGGTAGCTGGTCTACAGTGGCGGAATATGTACCGTATACTATTCCCGCCAGTATAACAATCATCACTATCATTTGTAAAGGAGTAAGTTTCATATGATTTGTTTCCTATTATTTTTATTTAATTATATATTTGTTTGTCAAGTAAATTATATTTAATTTATTCTAGCTTGCCGATGTATGTTGCATAAAATCCATCCGTGTCTGCATATATTGGCTTGAATCCGTATTCTTCCGATTTTTTCATTGCATCCTGTATGTATTCCCTTCCCCATGCCGTTATTGCCGCTCCGCATTCTTTTTTGTACCATCTGAATCGTGAATATCCGTATACTCCGTACATGGAATTTGCCAGTCTTTTCAGTCCCTGCTGTTCAAAGTCGTATGCCTTTTTCTGTTCCGGTACAGTTTCCTCTTTCATGAGTTTTTTTATCCTTTGCCTTTCGTCCAGGATGTTTCCTATGATGGATGGTATGAATCCCTTAGGCTCCTTCCTGAATTTATAGTCGTTTTCCGGGCAGGTGTAGTATTCGTCTTCGCTCAGGCCTTCGCCATCGGTTATGGTGTCGGGCGATATGTTTTGTGCTATGATTATTGACGGGTACAGGCTTTTGAAGTCGAGGTAGGCTATGTGTTCGAACAGTCCCTTTTCGGGTTCCTTGACGTATCCCCCCTCATTTTTCTTGGACAGTCTCCTTTCGTTGTATTCCGTGTTGGTCGGCTTGTTTGGTACTATGTTGTTTTTTTCATAGGCCTTGAGCATCAGGTACCATTCTATCATCTGTCCTGTCGTCATTCGTGCAATATCAAATAGCGGCTGTCCTACCAGCCTGCTCTGTGCTATGGTAAGGGGAGTTATCTTGTCTCCTATCATGGTCGTTGTTACCGCATCGTCCATTGAATAGTCGAAGAGTTCCTCCAGCCGTTCGTCATCGGAGTCCCAGTATTGGTATATCTTATCTCCCGGCACGTCTATTTTCTCTTCATTGAACAGTTCCTCATATACCTTTTCAAGGGTGTATCTTTCCAGCCTCATGTATTGCCTTATCAGCAGGTACAAGTCAACGTGGGTTCTTCCCCTTATGACTCCCGCATTGTTGAATCCCCTTTTCATGAATTTGATGGTGCTGTTGTCTATTCCAAGTTTCAGCTTTACCTTAAGGACGTCGGCTCTCTTTTTTATGTATGGCAGGTCGAAGTTGTCGGAGTTGTATCCCACCAGGATGTCCGGGTTTTCCTGTTTGACGATTTCCACAAATCTTTGCAGCATGTCCCTTTCGCTTTCCACAGTTTCCACGAATTCGCGTTCGGATTTTTTTGTGGAGAGTACCTTGTTGTATCCGTAGTTTCCGCTTAGGCTCATCATTATTATTGGGTCTACTTCGGCATCGGGCATTCCCTCCGCATTGTACACCTCGATGTCGAAGCTCAGTATCCTGTTTCTGTTTATTGTTTTGTGCGTGTCCACAGGATCCTCATCCAGTTTGAACAGAATCACGTCCTTGTCTATGTTTATGTCGTCATAGACTTCCCTGTCTACGAGATGCCCGTTGAGTTTAATCAGGTTTCTAGGTGTTATCTGCTTATCAATCAGGTATCTTCTGTAGAATGGTATGTCGTATTCCCTTATTTCCCGGACGTCATCCAGATCACGTATGGTGTCCCTGATTTTAGGTACCTCCTGCGGGTGGTTCAGGGTAATCCTTATGAATTCCTTTTCAACTCCGATGTCATTTTTACTTTCAAGTTCAAGATTGTCCAGGTTCAATTCCCTAAGCTGTGCCAGGCATTCATCCAGATCCAGAGGCAATACGTACATGTATGGCAGAAAATTGCTGTCATAGGCGATAACGTTCTCGCTGGTCTCCGGATCGGTACCGAATAGCCTGACGATTGCCTTGTCATTACGGGTTATATAGTCAATATCATTTAGAAGAATGGTCTTTGTCTGCATAGGATTAACTTTGTCATACAAAATATTAAAAATTTTATATCTTTAAAAATAAAGTATAAACTAATTAATCAAAATGTGATTAGATGACATCCTTTAGAAACTTAAACGAATATGACGATATTGAACAAGTAGCCAAGGCAATACATTTTACTGACAGAATGCTCTTCGGCAGACTGTTTGGCGATAGGGAACGTTCTATTGAAGCTATAAAGCATCTAATAAATAGTGATTATGTAAATGAATATCATAGAAATTTTATTACAGTAATATATGATGAAAATCCTAATAAAATGGAAGGAATAGTAGTATCATATAAAAGGAACAGCGTAAACAGAAACTCAACCTTAAAGGCCCTGGATGAGACAGGCCTGACCTCTCTTTCATCCATAGTCAGAGGCAGAATATTCAGTTCGGTCTTTGCCTCAAATTTAAGGGGTGCCGATTATTACATAGGAAACCTTTACGTGTTTAAAAAGTACAGGAACAGGGGTCATGGAAGTAAGCTGATAGAAAAGTGCAAACAGGCAGCGGCCCAGCAGAACTCCAGAAGGGTACTTGTGGATGTGGAATACGACAGAAGGGAACTGATAGACTTTTATGCTAAATTGGGTTTCACACGAAATACCGACAATTTTCACAGATTTCTGGGAAAAACCTATGGATGCTACGGATTAAAATATGAAATAAACAATAAATGGTGATAATATGGATAAAGTAGATGACATAATAATTATACTGGGAAGAGGAAGAAGTTCTAACACTTACCTTATAGGGGACACATTAATAGATCCCGGAAGTGCAGACAACGTCGAATATCTGAAGAAGGAAATTGAAGGGGCAGGGCTTGAAATGACTGACATAAAAAAAATAGTTAACACGCACTGTCATTTTGACCATATGGGAGCGGACAAGCAGTTGCAGGACGAATACGGCTATGAGATATACATGCACCCTCTGGACATGAAGACCGTTATGCAGAAGGATGACGAAGCGACCGTGGCAGCATCCTTCGGACTGACTGTTCCTGATCTGGACATCAGGCCATTGGATGAGGGGGACATGGTCGGTGATTTTGAAGTTGTGCACACACCGGGACACACCCGCGGAGGAATCTGCCTTTTTGACGGAAAAAGTTTAATCAGCGGTGACACGGTATTTTCCGGAGGAAACTTCGGAAGAACGGATTTGCCTACGGGCAACTCTGAAGAGATGAGAAAATCGATACTCAGGATTTCAGAATTGGATGCAGTTCAGCTTTTCCCAGGACATGGACCATATGCCATTTCACAGGTGTCTGAACAGATAGCATTGTCTGTTATGATAGCCTCAAGACTATAACCGCCTTTTTCCCCCTTTTTTTTAGAGATGTATGATGCTGTTTTTTGTAAAGTACTTTTTGGTTTTCTTGATTGCGCTGGTTTTGACAAGAACGCTGATTATGTCACCCTTTTCCAGGATGATATAGTCTTCTGCGATGAGGACCTCGTCACCCTTATGACACATCACGATAATGAAATTCTTTGTGGGGCTGATTTTTCCTATTGGCTTGCCTATAACCTTGTTGGATTTGACTGTGAAATCCACCAGTTCAAAGTCGCCCTTACCCATCATGGCGATTTCCGACATGTTTTGCGGAATTATTTTCTTTTCAATGTCACTGCAGGCCACCAGTTCGGGACTGACAACTTCGTTTAATCCCAGTTTCTTGAACATCTTGATGTGTTCCGGATTGGTTGTTCTGGTGATTACCTTGTCTAAATTGTATTTCTGGGAATTGATGCCTATCAGCAGGTTTGCCTCATCTATGCTGGTTGCAATGACTATGATATTGGCATTTTCTATTCCTGCCTTCTTAAGAACCTCTATCTTTGTGGCATCACCTTTTATGATGTTGACGTCATCGTGTTTGCTCTTGACTATGTCCAGTATGTCCTTATGGTAATCGATAAGGGTAATGTTGTAGTCGGAACGTTTTTTCAGTTTATCAATAAGGTGTATCCCAACTCTTCCTCCACCTACTATAATCACGTTTTGCATTCAATCATCCAAATTAATTGTTCTAATAATGATATTATAAATTCAAATATATAATCTTTCATGTAATTTGAAAATAAATATTAAAGAGTTTACTTAAATAGTTATATAACTTAGAATATTTTAAGAAATATGTTAATGTAGGAAGATATTATGGATTATAAAAAAGTTGGAGCATTGCTTTCTGTGGGTATAATAATCCTTATTGCCATGGTAATATTTGTTGGACCCCAACAGATTATCGGTGCTCTGCAAACTGCCGATATAAACTATGTGATTCTTGCAATTATCGTACAGTTTATAATATTGTGGTTATGGAACACCAGATGGAGTGTAATATGCAGGGCATTGGACATACCCCATAACCAGTTGTCCTTATTTGCAATGACAATAGTGGGGTTGGCGATAAACGATTTGACGCCTAGCGGACGGAGCGGCGGAGAACCGGTACGTGCTTACCTTTTAAGCAAGCGTTCTTCTGTCGAATTCAAACGTACCTTCGCTACCGTTATGGGAGACAAGATTTTCGACACATTTCCTTTCATGGTACTTGCAATATTTGCGATAGCATACCTGATGCTGTATCTGCACCTGAGCACATCAATATTTGCTCTCTTGCTTGTGGCTCTGATACTCTTTGTTATTGCACTGGTGTTTATAGTGTACATATGCATCAACGAAACCTTCGGACTCAGAACGATAGACTGGATTTTCAGGCAGCTGAGAAAATTCACTAAAAGGGACCTGGACAAATACGAAGACACTGCCAGAACATCCCTTATAGGATTTCAGAACAGTCTGCTCTATCTCATGTCCGATCGTAAGCTGCTGATAGAGGCAACGGTCATATCCTTTGTGGTGTGGTTTTTGGAACTCCTTAGGGTCTACATAGTATTTCTGGCATTTGGAGTAAACGTGTCGCTGGGTATGATTGCGGCAGTCTTCCTTGTTTCCACACTGATAGGCATAATCCCTGCACTTCCTGGGGGACTGGGTTCTATTGACGGGGTAATGATATTGCTCTATTCCATGGCCGGAATTACGGCTTCGGTCAGTACCGCCGCAACATTGGTTGAACGTATGATATCCTTGTGGATGGTTATAATAATAGGTGTAATACTATTGCCGTTCTTCGGAACAGGGGTTTTAGACAAAGTGGACCTTGATTGATACGTTTAATTCATTATTTTTTCTTTTTTTAACAATTCAGGGTTAATTTTAAATAATTTTTTGATAAGAATATTAAGTATAGACAAAACTAATTTTTTTGTAATGGAGATTAATTTTTATGAATTCACCAATAATAGAAGACACATATGCAGAAGCATTTAATACAAAGGCAGCACACCTTTTGATTACTGCCGCAACAGAGGACTTGGCAAAAACAGCCGCAACAGAGGCAACGGGATTTGCAACATCCTTCATAGGATGTCCTGCAGAAGCAGGGATAGACTCATATTTCCCGCCTGATGAAACTCCCGATGGAAGACCAGGTTACTCTATCATAATTTGTCAGAACGGGACCGAAGCGGTTGAGGGGCAGCTGCTCGAAAGGATAGGGCAGTGTGTTCTGACAGCACCAACAACGGCCGTGTTCAACTTATTGGACAGTGAAACGACCACCAATCTGGGATTCAAGCTGGCATTCTTTGCTGACGGATATCAGGAAAAGGTGGAGGAATATGGCAGGGTCATGCACAGGATTCCAGTCATGAGCGGAGACTTTTTGATAGAGGAGAACTTTGGAATTGCGGATGCGGTTGCCGGGGGAAACCTCTTCATAATGGCAAAAACTCAGGCAACGGCCCTGATGGCAGCTCAAAGTGCAGTCAATGCTATAAGACAGGTAAGGGGAGTTATAACCCCATTCCCGGGTGGTATCGTTGCATCAGGTTCCAAGGTAGGATCAAAAAAATACAAATTCATGCATGCAACAACCAATGAGGAGTACTGTCCTACACTCCGGGACAAGGTTGAAAATTCCAGACTGCCTTTTGATGTTGAAGGTGTTTATGAAATAGTATTTGATGGATTGAATGAGGATTTGGTTAGAAAAGCAACGCAGGAAGCAATAAAGGCAATAAAAACAATTCCTGGAGTAGTTAAAATTTCCGCAGGAAATTATGGCGGAAATCTTGGAAAATATAAGATTAATCTGATAGAATGATCATGTTTTGGTGGTAATATGAAAGACGTACTGACTCCCATTGATATGAGGGCGACGGATAAAAACACACAGTACAATGCAATACCGACTCTGGTATTGATGGAAAATGCCGGAAGCAGAATAGCGGATTTTATCGTGAAGAACTTTCCGGATAGGAAGAAGGTTTCTATCTACTCGGGAACTGGAGGAAACGGTGGGGACGGTTTTGTAATAGCAAGACACCTTTTGAACCGCGGCTATAGGGTACGTCTGTTCATGCTGGCCAGGAAGGAAAATATCAGGAATGATGATTCCAGAATCAATTTCGAATCGGTGGAGATTATTGCAAAAACCGACAGGAACCTTAGCTTATCCGTCATTACTGATTCATCTCAGATACAACCCGACAACTCCGACATTATTGTGGATGCAATACTGGGTACGGGAGTCAGCGGAAAGTTAAGGCAACCCGTTTCCAGTGCAGTGGATGCCATAAACTATTCTCCTGCAACGGTATTGTCCGTGGATGTCCCTTCAGGTATGGATCCTGAGACGGGTGAAGTTCCGGACAAGTGTGTTGTCCCAAAATACACCCTAACATTGCACAAGAAGAAAACAGGACTCATAAGGGCACAGCAAAGTTATACTGGGGAGATTGTGGTACTGGACATCGGAATTCCGAGGGTCTCCGAGGAATATGTTGGCGAGGGCGATCTGATAAGGATTCCAATCCCACGTCCGGATTCCCATAAGGGACAGAACGGGTCCGTTCTGATTGTCGGTTCAAACCCCGATTATGTCGGTGCGGTAGTTTTTGCCGCGGAAGCGGCACTTTCCAGGGGAGTCGATCTGCTTTACATAATGGCACCCGAATCTTCCGCCTCCGTCATTAAGCAGTACAATCCCGAATTCATTGTTAGGACAGTTGATGGTGATGTCCTGACAGGGGATGCTTATGATGAATTTGCCCGGCTCGAGGAAAGGGTGGATGCGATATTAATCGGTCCGGGTTCCGGCAGGAATGATGATACAGGCAAGCTGTTCAACAGGATAGTTTCCTCTACTGACAAGCCGCTGGTAATTGATGCCGATGCATTGAAGCTTGTGGACAGGGATCTAATTGGTGAAAATGTCATTGTCACTCCGCATGCCTCCGAGTTCGGACACTTCTTTGGAACCGAAGTTCCCGAAAAACTTGAGGATAAAATAGAGCTGCTGCAGGATTTGTCAGGCCGTTACGGTGCAACAATACTGCTGAAGGGGGTTGTTGATGTAATAAGCAGTCCCGATGACTATAAGTTAAACAGAACAGGTAATCAGGGCATGACCATGGGCGGCACTGGTGATCTGTTGGCCGGACTTACCCTTGCATTGGCCTGCAGGAACACGTGCTTTGAAGCAGCATACCTTGCATCATTCATTCTATGTAGCTGTGCCGATAGGCTAGCCGAAAAAAAAGGATTTAACTATTCAATAAAAGATCTGATAAAAGAGTTGGATGGGGTTTAGAATATAAGGTAGAACAATGCTAACAGTATTGTTCCCACTACTCCTCCAAACCCTGAAATTATCAATGTTAGTAGGTTTATCGGTACGTTGATTCCAGGCAGTATGTTGACTACGGTTAAGAGAATCCAACCGGTTATGAAGTGTACGGCTATTTTTAACAGTGTACTTCCCAGGTTGAATATTACGTACAGCACACCTGCTCCAATCAGTATGAGTATTATCATCATTATTACTTCGCTAATCATCTTTTCACCTCCCGTATTTTTCAGTAACCTTCGTCCACTCGTTTTTCTATTTGTTTCAGTATGGTTATGGCATATACCCCGGCTCCGTAACCGTTGTCAATGTTCATGGTGGCTATGCCTGGGGCACATGACTGCAGCATTGCAAACAATGCGGTAAAACCTTTTTCGCCGACACCATAACCTGTTGATGTGGGCACGGCTATTACGGGCATGTCAACGATTCCCGCCACTACCGAAGGCAGTGCACCCTCCATGCCTGCCAGCGTGATTATGACATCAACCTTCTGCTCTAAAAGGTAGGTTATCCTGTCTATCAGTCTGTGTATTCCTGCAACACCAACGTCATATGTTGTCACTACCGTGTATCCTGCCTGTTCCAGCGTTATTCTGGATTCTTCTGCTATTGGCACGTCTGCCGTTCCCGCGGTTATTATGCCCACCTTGCCTCTTGACTTGGCAGGTTTTATTTTGTTGATGGTTAATATAGATGCGGAGTCATAGTAAACTGATTTTTCCAGGACGTCCCTGTTAATTTTGTCTTTGATGTTGTTAAATCTATCACTTGGGAGTCTAGTTATCATTAGATTGTCGATAAAATCAATATCGTTAATGATGTTAATCAGGTCTTCATCGCTTTTTCCCTGAGAATATACGGCTTCCGGAACACCGACCCTGTTTTTTCTGGTGGAATCAAATTTGACATGGTCACCGATTTCATGTACCTGCATGATCTTAAGTTTGTTTTCAGCATCGGAAATTGATATTTCACCATTAACAAGCAATTCTAAAATTTTTTTCATAATCCTCCCTCATTCAAGAACATAATTCATATGCTATTTTTCATTAGTAAATAATTCTATATATACCTATCTATTTTAATATTTAAAAAAATATAAACTAATACATTAACGTAATAATGGGAAAATCATGAAAGAATATACTGCATACTTATTGGTGGATGGAATCGTCCAGGGAGTGGGTTTCAGGCCTACAGTCTACAGATTAGCTAAGGTCATGAATCTGAACGGTTATGTAAGAAACATGGGAAACATAGTGGAAATAGAATTACAGGGAAGCTTGGATGACATCAACCTCTTTGTGGATGAATTGCAGGAACATAAGCCGGTAAGATCAGAAATCAATGATATAAGGGTAGAAATTAGGGGTGAGGTGGATGAAGGCAACAGGTATGATGACTTCACCATTATAGACAGCAGCAATGAAATATCCGGTTCTGCAGTGATTCCGCCGGACATGAGCATATGTGACGAATGCTTAGATGAAATATTGGACACTCATGACCAGCACTATTACTACCCGTTCACCGCATGCACAAATTGCGGACCAAGATTCACGTTGATAGACGAGGTACCCTATGACAGAAAAAACACTACGATGGATGATTTCCCATTATGTTCCTATTGTGATGATGAATACAATGACCCGTTAAACAGGAGGTACCATGCCGAGGCAACATGCTGTCCCGACTGTGGACCTCAGGTATACCTGTACAAGGACGGTGAAATACCATCAAGGGATCCCATACGTGATGCAAGCAGATTAATAGACGAGGGCAACATCCTTGCAGTAAAGGGTATCGGAGGAACACACCTTGTCTGCAAGACATCTACGGATGATGCAATAGAACAGTTGCGTGACAGGCTTGGAAGACAGACACAGCCATTTGCATGCATGACTCCTGATGTCCAGACAGCAAGGTTGTTTGTAGATTATACCGAAGATGAAAGGAAAATGCTAGAATCCGTTGCAAGACCAATAGTTGTGCTTGACAAGTCACAGGACTACTCATTGTCCAAAAAACTCTCTCCCGGTCTGCATAACCAGGGGGTAATGCTTCCATATACGGGTCTGCATCATTTACTCTTCAAGTACACCATAGAGCCTGCATATGTCATGACCTCTGCCAATATGCCGGGTAATCCCATGCTGATAGACAATGAAGAGATAGTGAACAAGCTTGATGGCATAGCCGATTACTACCTCCTGCACAACAGGACCATACTCAACAGGTGTGACGACAGTGTGGTAAGATTCAGGAACGGCCTGCCCGGATTTATCAGAAGGTCAAGGGGATACGTGCCAAAGCCATTCGATTTTTCAGGAATAAACACACAAATCAATGCACTGGCTGTTGGACCTGAATTGGATGTTACATTCTCTGTATTGAAGGACGGAAAATGTTACCCGTCACAGCACATAGGAAACACTTCAAAATTCCTGACGCTGGACTTTATGCAGGATGCAATTAAGCATCTGCTAAAATTGACAAGGTGTGAAGATCTCGACTACATAGTGGCCGATATGCATCCTGAGTTTAACACAACGAAACTGGCTAAACAGTTAAGTCAGGAACACGGCTGTGAAATGATGCAGGTGCAGCACCATCATGCACATGCTGCAAGTCTGATGGCAGAACACAGGCTTGAAGAGATGGTGGTCATAGCTGCTGATGGGGTAGGTTACGGTGAGGACGGTAATGTGCGCGGTGGAGAGGTGCTTTACCTGAATGACACAGGAAACTACATTAACCATGGTGGATTGGCCCTCCAACCGATGCCGGGAGGTGACTTAAGTACTAAGTATCCTATAAGGATGGCTATGGGAATACTATATGATGAGATGGAAACGGAGGACTTAAGGTCACTTATGAAAACGGACTATTCATCATACTTCAAATATGGCGAAAAGGAAGTGGACATTACACTCAAGCAGTTGGAGAACAAATTCAACACGGCCTACACCAGCAGTATGGGAAGAGTTCTGGACAGTATCAGTGTGCTGCTGGGAATAAGTAGAAACAGGGGTTATGAAGGGGAATGTTCCATGAAACTGGAGTCAAGTGCCATGGAAGGATTTGATGTTCTTGACATTTATCTGGAATCCGAAATGATTGATGGCCGGATGGTAGTCGATACAGGAGCGTTGCTCTTGGATGTGGTTGACCTGATAAGAAGCGGGGTGCTCAAAGAGGAAATAGCTTGTGCATGTCAAAGGTCACTTGCAGAAAAATTGTCGGAAATTGCAGTTGCAACGGCTGATTCCCATAACACCGAATATATTGGAGTAACAGGTGGAGTATTCTACAATAATCACATATCTGAAGTGG
This sequence comes from uncultured Methanobacteriaceae archaeon, assembly GCA_902797085.1. GTDB lineage: Archaea > Methanobacteriota > Methanobacteria > Methanobacteriales > Methanobacteriaceae > Methanosphaera. The sequence goes on along the minus strand of CADBRM010000116.1, from coordinate 13,981 downwards.
TGAAGGAGTATGTTGAGACTGAAGGCTTTGAATTTGTCCAGCATGAACAAACATGTGCCGGAGACGGCAGTGTATCTATGGGTCAATGTGCAATAGCCGGTTGGAGAGACAGCTACAAAAAAAATTTCAGTTAAAAAAAGAGTTGTTATTATGAATTTTATTCTTCATAATACACTTTAGCATATTCTTCTGGGTGGTTATACAGGCCTATAGCTGCCAATGCACCAATCAGTCCTGCTTTTCCTGTAACATATTCTATACGAATATTGTTTTCTTTTGCAATACGTTCAGCCTCATCAAAGTATTTCATTGATTTTTTAGCTTCCAGACCGTATTTTTGAACTTCCTCCGGAACTTCCAACTTTTCATATACTACGAATGCCGTATTCTCCGAAAGAGTTTTCTCTTTAAGCTTTGACTTGACGCTTTCAATCAAATCCTCTTTTTCATCCTCTTTAACTGCAAAGACCAATATGATGGACACGCAGTTCTTGGTTTTGTTGGGATTGTTCGGATATAACTGACATGTGATATGTTCGAGGTAATGGTATCCCTTTTCTTCCTGAATTTCATTTGCAACATTGTTGGCTAAGGTCCAGGTAGCACCTTCGGTAGGTATGTCCGTATCATCTAAGCCGATAATCACTTTTTTAAGCTTAGGTGTGATGATTGCGGCACGTCCAACTTTGGAACCGCCACCTTTGTCTATCAGTTCAATTCTTTTTACACCGTCGGCTTTTCCTCGACAAAATGCTGCTCCAACTCCCGCACCTGCTAAACCTGCATGTACAATTCTGATTTCATCTTCATCAATGCTTGCTTCCTGGATTCCTGCTGCCTGATAACTTGGTGTAAGGTTTAGTTCGGTTTTTCCCTTGTTAACAATGTATGTGTGTTTGTTTCCGTCACGTTTTGCATCTGTTATCAGGGGACTGGTTTGCTTGTATTGGGTTATCATCCAGTCAGAACCTATCGGACACGGATGATATTCGATTAGTTCTATTTTTTCTTCATCAGTATCTGTAACTGTAAGAATTTCATGATATGGAGTAATCCAAGGATCATCGTATTTTTCTTTTAATTCATCGGGTGTTAATATTTCCATATTTTCATTTTTCCTTTCGGTAATTATAATTTAAAAAAAAATATTAGAAAGGGGGTAAGGGTAGATTTAAGCTAATCTTTTAACGAGTTTTACGGCTGCTTCAACTGCACGTTTTCCGTATTCAACACGTTTGTGAGCTTCAAGTCTGGTCATACCTGGACCGGAGATTCCGAGGGTAACAGGTTTGTTGTATTCCAGGGATAAGTCGGTAATTTTCCTTGCGGCATGCTGAACCACGATTTCATCATGTTCGGTGTCACCTTCAATTACTGCACCGAGGGTTATTACTGCGTCAACGTTACCGTCATCTAATAATTTCTTGATTGCAATAGGCATGTCATATACGCCAGGTACTGCAATGATTTCAGTTATTTCAGCGTCCAGAAATTTTGCATGTTCTTTTGCTAATTCCAACATCATACTTGTAATATCAAAATTAAATTCTGCTACTACTGCTCCTAATTTTATCATTATATCTATTCTCCTTTGAAATTTAATAATACATCTGCTATTGGACATTCATGTTTATACGAGGTATAATACAAATGCTGACACTGAACTAACTACCATAATGAATATAATAAATATTGCTGCTGCTTTTGCTGCTTCCATGTTATTTTCTCCGTATGTATTACTTTAACAAAATCTTTGTTGTTACTTTTTTTGTATAAGTTATATAATAAATTTAATTATTCTTATATTTTACTTGCAATATATTCAGCCATTTCCTGTGTTGATGCTGTTCCACCAAGGTCAGGTGTAACTGTTTTTCCTTCCCTGATTACTTCCACAATAATTTCTTCAATCCTGCGTGCAGATTCTGATTCTCCAAGATAGTCCAGCATCATGCATGCAGATAGGATTGTTGCCACAGGGTTTGCAATGCCTTGTCCTGCAATATCGGGGGCAGAACCGTGTACAGGTTCGAATAATCCGTTTTCATCACCGATGTTTGCGGAAGGTATCATTCCAAGACCGCCAACTAATCCTGCACCTTCATCAGATAGGATGTCACCGTAAAGGTTGCTTGTCACAATTACTTCGAAGTCCAAAGGATTTGTAATGAGATACATTGCTGTGGCGTCAACGTAGAAATCATTGGCTTCTATTTCAGGATAATTTTCTGCTGTTTCGTAGAAACATTTTTTGAACAGTCCGTCAGATATTTTAAGTACGTTTGCTTTGTGTACTGCAGTCACTTTGTTTTTGCCGGTATCCTTTGCATATCTGAATGCGTAGTCACATATTTTGTCGGATGCTGCTTTGGTGATTTTTTTTCTTGCGATGGCACCTTCTGGTGTTTCTTCTTCGTCACCTATGTATAAGTCTTCAGTATTTTCACGTACAATCATGAAGTCAATGTCACCATATTTGTCTGGCTGTAATGATTTTACCGGTCTCAGGTTTACGAAAGTGTTAAGTTCGTGTCTTAGTCTTACAATAACATCTGCCGCTGTTTCTCCGGCTGCTCCAAATAACACTGCATCCGAATCCTTTGCTATTTGTATGGTTTCATCGGGGAGTGGTACTCCAGTTTCTTCTTTACATTTGTCTCCAGCTATTGCATGGGTGTAATTAAATTCTATGTCTAATTTATCCAGGACGGTTGTTGTTGCTTTAACTACTTCTTCTCCAATTCCGTCTCCAGGTATTACTGCTATATTATACATATCTTATTGCCTCTGTTTAAAATCTGGTTTTGTTTAGGTATTCTATTAATCCGCCGTTTTCTACAATTTCGAACATGAATTCAGGAAGTTTTGTGAAGTCATAATCCTTGTCTTGGGTTTTGTTTTTCAATGTTCCTTTTTCAAGGTCGATTTTTAATATGTCTTCCTCTTCTATGTCGTCCGGTCCGTTTGGTGCTTCCACCAATGGAAGTCCAATGTTGGTGGCGTTACGGTAGAAAATTCTTGCAAATGATTTTGCCACTACTGCCTTGATTCCTGCAGCCTTCAATGCTATTGGTGCGTGTTCACGACTTGATCCACATCCGAAGTTTGAACCTGCCACTATCACGTCTCCTTCCTGTATTTTGTCTTTGTAATGTAAATCGTAACCTTCCATTACATGTTTACCAAGGTCTTCAGGTTTGCTTAATGTCAGGTATCTTCCTGGAAGAATACTGTCTGTGTCTATGTCGTCTCCTAATTTTAATGCTCTTCCTTCGATTATTTTTTCCATATTTTTTTACCTCCTTTGAATTTATTTGTTTTCAGGTGAAGTTATGTGTCCGGTAAGTGCACTTTCTGCAGCTACTATAGGTGAACTTAGGTATACTTTACCTTCAGGACTTCCCTGTCTTCCTTTGAAGTTACGGTTTGATGTTGAAAGACTTACTTCTCCGTCACCGATTAATCCTATGTGTCCTCCTAAACATGGTCCGCAGCATGGGTTACATACGAGTGCTCCTGCTTCCACGAATATGTCCATTAATCCTTCTTTTAATGCTTGCTGGTAGATTGTTCTGGATGCAGGGATTACAAGGGTTCTTACTCCCTCTTTAATTTTGTTTCCTTTGAGTACGCGTGCTGCCTGTTCCAGGTCTTTGAGTCTGCCGTTTGTACATGAACCTATGAATACCTGGTCAATTTCAACATCTTCGACTTCGCTTGCAGGTTTTACGTTGTCCACGTGACTTGGACATGCTACTTGTGGTTCAAGGTCACTTACGTCTATGTCGATTGTTGTTAGGCTTGGTGCATCGAGGTCTGTTGTGAATTTTGTGTATGCTTTGTTTGTTCTGTTTTTGAGGTAGTCGTCAGTGATTTTATCCGGTTCCACGATTCCGGTTTTTCCACCCATTTCTATTGCCATGTTACTTAATACCATACGGTCTGACATTTCCATTTCACTGATGGTTTCACCGGCGTATTCACATGATTTGTATGTTGAACCGTCTTGACCCACCTGTCCTATGATGCTTAGGATTACGTCTTTACTGGTTACGTTTTCTTGTAGTTTACCGGTTATGTTGAACCTGTTTGTTTCAGGCACTTTGAACCATAGTTGTCCTGTTGCAAATACCATTGCCATGTCTGTAGATCCGATACCTGTAGAGAATGCTCCTAATGCACCGTTTGTACAGGTGTGTGAGTCACTTCCCACGATTACAGTACCTGGCAGTGCATGACCTTTTTCAGGTACTACCTGATGACATACTCCTTCGTATACGTCATAAAAATTAGTGATTCCCTGTTCTTTTACGAACTCTCTTAACATTTGATGGTTTTTTGCAGCATCTAACGTGTCTGCAGGTACTTGGTGGTCAAATGGGATTACTATTTTTTCAGGATCCCATACTTTATCTGTATTGATCTGTTCTAGAGCCTGGAGTGTTAGTGGACCGGTTAAGTCGTGTACCATAGCAATGTCTATGTCTGCCATTACTATTTCTCCAGCTTCTACCTTTTCTTTTCCTGAAGCTTTTGCTAATATTTTTTCAGCTATTGTCATTGACATGTTGTTTTTTACCTCCCTAATGGGTATAGTTTTATTTTATTTAAAGTGATGTTTTGAATTATTTTTCTTTTTTATAGAATAGATATATGATATTTTTAAAATCTTTTTGAAAGATAATCTCACTTTATATATATTTTTGGTAATTTTAGTTATTATTATTGTCTATTTTTAGGGAGTATTTTTTTGGGAATTATTTTTGAAAAATAGTGGCATATATATATTTAGTAATATGTTGGAAATGTTTTGTAAAATAGTCTTAATTAGATAATGGTTTGGAGTAGAACCATTATCTGTTGGGTGGTCAGTAGGATATAATTAGAATGTGTATTGTTTTCTAATAATTTACGTGTTTATATTATGTTTAATTTATCATGTTTTTTATTGGGAGTAATGGTAGAATCTTTATTATCTTATCTTTTTTATCGTCTCCTATTTAGTGATTTTTTATGGACTTGATATTTTGTTTTCTTTTTTATTCGAATGGAAATATAGGTTTAATGTTATTTTAAGGTATGTAAATTATTTTTTTATCTTTCCTCCTTGTATTTTTTCTTTAAATTTTCTTTAGGTTTAATATCATAGTTTTATAACAATTGTTATTTTTTTCTTCTACAATATACTGTTAATTAACACTATTATATAAAGCTTTTGATAAAAAACTGTTTTTTGAAAAGGCTTAAAAAAAAAGTAAAAAAATAATATAAAATATATATTTAGTTAATTTATTATAAAAATTTAAAAATCTACTATAAAAACTAAAAAGAGGGTTGAAACTTAATCAATACCATTTTTAGCAATGTTATTTTTGTTTTTTAGTTTTTATAATTTTTTTTATATTTATCTATTTTTATTATTAAGAGTCCAATTGAAAAATCTATAACATGGAGGCTGTTTCGTTGTTTACATTAATCAATTGTCTCAATTGGTATTTTTTATTTAGGATTAATTTTATATTTTGTTAAGTATTGTTTAGTTTTCAACCCTCAATTACTGTATTATACTTACAGTATATAAAGGTTTTTTTCAAAATTTGATACAATAATGATACAAATTATATACAATTTATGTATAAATTCACTGCAAATCTGAATTTTTGTAGATCTCTTTTGGAATTTTTTTTTGAAAAATATTTTACTGTACCCTTAACTGTCATGGATAATACAAAGATATAAGTATTACTGATATTAAATTATTTAATACATAATTATTAATAGAAAATATTTTATAATATTAAACTATTAATATTATTTTATAAATATTGTTATAAATAATAATACTTTATGTCGGGGTCTGATTATAATTTTTTAGAAAGTATTACTTATCATGTGCTAGGATAAAAACCTTTATATATGGCTTACAAAAATCTAATCATAAGGTAGTAAATATATATGAAAAATTATTTTTTCTATAGATTTACATGATTATAATCGAATTCCTGATTATGAGTTATTAATTATAAAAACCCACGTAGGAGACATGGTAATATGGCTTCAGAAAATGAAGAATATTATAAGGATAGATATCAAGAAGTAAAAGACAAAGTAGAATATAAAGACTTTTTAAATGACATAGAAGAGATAACAGAAGAAAACAAAGATGCACCATTTATCACAACGGAACAAATACTAAACATGGCAGTAGAAAAATATGCCGGAAGAGAAAACATACAACAGACACACGTAAATCAAGTACAGACAATATCATCACTGGTGGAAGGAAACGGAAATATCAGTATACAGGGAAGATTATTATCTATCTCAAATATTAAAACATTCACTACTAAAAAAGGTCGTGAAGGTAAAGTTGCAAACCTTACTGTAGAAGATAGCACAGGAAAAATTAGGGTTGTAATGTGGACAGACAACATGAAATATATGAGTCGTATTAATGAGGGAGATATAGTTAAAATCAACAACCTTGAAGTTAGAAAAGGTTATACGGGCGACTTGGAAGTTCAAATGAGAAGCAACTCATCAATACAGGTAATGCCTGAGGAAGTTGGTGAGGGTCTACCAAAATACGAACAAAGTTTCACAAACCTGGAAGACATTGCAGAAGATGGTGAATATAATGTAATAGTAAGAATTACTAAAATTGCAACATTACGCGAAATACCAAAGGATGACAGAATATTAAAAATCATCACAATGGATGTAATGGATGCGACAGGTAATATGGAATTTACATTATGGAACAATGACACATCACTGGTGGAAACGCTGGAACTGAAAGAAAATGATACAATAAAAATTATCAAGGCAAGGGCACAACAAAGAAATGGAATATTCTCATTGTCCAATAGTTGGAATGGTAGAATAGTAAAAGGTGAGTATGATCTACCGGAATATCACCAGGAAATCCAAAAAATTGGAGAGGCCACAGAAAAAGAAAATGTCACAATACTTGGAGTTCTAACAAGAATTTATGACACCATAACATTCCAGAAAAATGATGGAAGTGAAGGTCAGGTAAGAAGTATTGAAGTAACAGATGACACAGGTTCAATTCGTGTAACCCTATGGAATAAGGAAACCGAAATTGCACTCAATAAAGGGGACTTTATTAAAATTGAAGGCGGAAACATAGAACTTGACACTTACTCTGACAACAACTTCAGATATAATACCGGTTGGAATGCTGCTATAGTAGTAAATCCTGATATGGATGAAGAACTAAAAGAAAAACTCGAGTCAATAAACCACTTTGAGATAACCAAAATCAAGGACGTTTTAGATGTTGATCTTGATGAGGGAAGAGAAGTGGATGTCATTGGAAGAATACTTGCAATGCATGATATAAAGGAGTTCCAGAGAGTCGACGGAACGGAAGGTCAGGTAAGAAGCATAGAGCTGGCTGACGAAACAGGTGTTGTAAGGACTTCCCTATGGGATGATAAGGCAGATATTGACCAGGGATTGGGAGATGCAGTCAAGATAGAAAATGCAAGAACAAGACTTGGACAAGGTTCAATGGAGTTAAGTGTAGGAAAAACTTCAAGAATCACTTTAGCTGATGAGGAAGAAACTGTCAACTTGCCTTCCTATGAACAGTTGGAGCAGGACAGATACAATGACAGGACTATCAGTCAATTGGAAGCTAATGAAGTTAACACAAAGTTAAGAGTTAGAGTTACTCACATTAATGAGGTTAATAAGTTTTCCAGGGTTGATGGTCGTGAAGGTAGAGTAAGGGCAGTATATGTTGCTGATGAAACTGCAGAAATACAGGTATCATTATGGGATGATGATACTGACCTTAAATTCTCAGAGGGGGCAGCAATCATTATTGAAAATCCTGTAGTTCAATCACAGGATGGAAGATTAAGATTATCAATATCCGGCAGTAGCAATATAAGACAGGCCAGACCTGAAGAGGCAGAACTAATACCTTCAACGCATCAAATAGAAAACATATTATATGTTGAAAAGATGATTGAAGACATTGAGGATAATGATCAGCACATCAAGGTCAAGGGTATTGTCGAAGAAATCAATGGTGATAAGATATTGTATGCAATGTGTCCTAATTGTAACAGACGTATAGTACAAAGTGAAGAGGGATACATCTGTGATAGCTGTGGAGAAAAAATTGAGAATCCTGATTATCTGATGATAATTCAAACATTACTGCAGGATGAGACGGGTCAGGTTACAGCAACTTTCTTCAGAAAACAGGCAGAGGAATTAATTGAAACGACAACGGAAGAGGTTATTGAAATCTTCCAACAGACCGGTGACGAATCATCAATGTCCTCTAAGATTGAAGACCTGATTGGTCATGAAGTAACTATTATTGCTGATGCACAATACAATGATTATAATGAGGATGTCAGATTAAACGTTAGAAGATTAGTAATTACATTATAAGGATATATTTATGGAGATTTTTAAATGGTAGAATTGGAAGACTTACCTAGTGTAGGAGAAAAAACAGCACAAAAACTGAGAGATGCAGGTTTTGCAGATATGATGAGATTGGCAACTGCAACACCTAAAGAATTGAGTGTCAAAGTGGAAATTGGTGAAGGTGTCGCTGCCAAGGTAATTGAAGCTGCACGTAAGGCAGAAAAAATCGATTTCGAAACGGCATTTGAAGTAATGGAAAGACGTGAAGATGTTGGTAGAATCACAACAGGAAGTAAGGGACTTGATGAATTAATAGGCGGAGGTGTTGAAACACAATCCATCACCGAAGTTTATGGTGAATTCGGTTCAGGTAAAAGTCAGATTTCACATGAGTTGTCAGTTACTACACAACTTCCTGTTGAAGAGGGGGGTCTGGACGGTGAAGTGGTATTCATTGATACTGAAAACACTTTCAGACCGGAAAGAGTTAAACAGATTGCAACGGCTTTTGGTCTTGAACTTGAAGACGTACTTAGGAAAATCCATGTGGCAAGAGCATTCAACAGTAGTCATCAAATATTGATGGCAGATAAGGTTAATGAGTTAATTCAAAGTGGCGTTAACGTTAAACTGATTATTGTTGATTCATTGATGGCACACTTTAGGGCAGAATATGTCGGTAGGGAATCACTCGCCACTCGTCAGCAAAAACTTAACCAGCATTTGCACACATTACAAACCATTGCTAACACATATAATGTTGCAGTTTTAATTACAAACCAGGTACAATCAAAACCTGATGCATTCTTTGGTACACCAACAAAAGCTGTGGGTGGTCACGTTTTAGGTCACGCATCAACATACAGGATTCTACTTAAGAAGGGATTATCCGGTAAAAGAATTGCTCGTTTAGTGGACAGTCCTCACTTGCCTGAAGGTGAAGCCGTATTTAAAGTTACTACTGACGGTATAGTGGATTAAATTCTAATTCTCCTCCTCTTTTTTTATCTTATTATTTTTATTTCGAAGATTTTTTTAGATTACACTGTTATAATATATAATAGTGATTTTATGGTAAATTCTATTGAAGTTATATTAGTACCTGCACTGATGATTATTGTGGGAATGTTATTGAAGAAGTTTAATATTCTCGAAGAGAGTCATAGTGCTATTTTATCCAAAATAGTTTTAAACATCAGCTTGCCGGCACTGATTTTTCTGAATGTTTCTACTGCCGATATCGGTGGTGAAATGATTTTTCTTCCTATAATCGCCTTTGGTTTTAGTTTAATATGTATGGCAATTGCATTTATTTATTCCAAGATAAGGGGTTACTCTAAAGTAAAGACATGGACCATAATTATATTACTTGCAATGATGAACACAGCTTTCATCGGTTATCCAATCGTTTTAGGAGTGTTCGGTGATGAAGGTTTTGTCAATGCAATTTTTTATGACATGGGAATAGCATTAATATTGGTATTCTTCGGAGTAATATTATCTACTATGTTCGGTGGTGACAGAAAAGAGGTAATTAAAAACGGCTTATCGTTCGTACCATTATGGGCAATTGTCTTTGCCATAATATTTAATGTCTTTAATGTTCAAATAGGTTATGTATTGGAAAACTCATTGAATTATCTGGGTGAATCCGCAATACCCCTGATAATGTTGTCGCTGGGTTTGACAATAAACTTCAATGAATTTAGGGATTATCTGTCAGACACTGTTTTTTTAACACTTTCAAGGCTGATAATTTCACCCGTAATATTATATGCAATACTCTCGGGTATTGGATGTGGTGGATTGTTGTTACAGGTATCCGTTCTGGAGTCTGCAATGCCCACTGCTATGAACGCTCTGGTTCTTGCAATCAATTATGATTTGGAAGTGGAGCTTGTCAGTTCAGTAATATTTGTCACGACGATTCTAAGCTTATTAACTTTACCTGTTGTTATGGGATTTATAGCATAGGTTTATACTTTTTTTATTTTCTCTCTTTCAAATGTTCAACTTTCAAAAATCGAGTAATGCTCATATAATGGCACTTTGGTATGCAATGCCATAAATAAAATAATTATTATTATTTTCAGAAACAGAATATAACCTATGAAAAGATTATTTATTTTTGACCTGGATGGTATGATACTGGATACAATAGAGGATTCATTTAGCTGTGTAAATCAGGTATTGGAAGAATTTGGTATACCGACATATGATGTTGATTTAAAGTGCATGCATTATCCGAGTTTTCGAAAGTACCTGAATGAAAATAATGCAGGAAAAGATACGCCCGTGTATCCACGTTATATTGAAGTATATGCTGAACATCCGTTAAACAACACCAAACCATTTGAGGGTATAACAGACATATTGAAAGAACTTCAGAATAGGGGAGTGACACTTGCAATATGTTCCAATCGTGATGAAAATATGGTAAGGGTTTTAGCCGAACGTTTTTTTGAGGGAATAGATTTTAAATATATATCCGGTTTTAGAAGGGGCGTACCTGATAAGCCCAATCCGTTCAGAATAGAGGCGATAATTACTGCAGAAAATGTTACAAAAAGTGAAGTAGTTTACTTTGGAGATAAAGATGCGGATGTTCAAGTAGCAAAGAATGCCGGAATAGACCTGATATTGGTTACATATGGTCAGGGCAGTCATGAAGACTATGTTAATCCATATCCCCTAAAGGTTATTGATAAACCGGAAGAAATATTGGAGTTAGTATATGAAGGAATTATACATATTTGATTTTGACGGAACTATAATCGACAGCTATCGCGATTCAATCAAATTTTTTAATATTACACTGGAAGAGTATGGCTTACCTACTTTTGAAGGGGAACTTGAAGGTTTGGACTATCAGATTTTCAGGGAATTCATACATGAACAGATTGACGGCATGGAAAAGGAATTCATGGAAAAGTTCACAGCCAATTATAAGGATAGTCCCCAGGTCAATACGTATTTGTTTGAAGGTGTTTTTGATGTTCTTAAAAAGTTGGAGGACAGGGGTAAAACTCTTGCAATATGTTCCAACAGGGAACAGAAAAATCTGGAAGAAATGGTTTTCAGTTATTTTAAGGGAATAAGTTTCAAATACATTTCGGGTGATCGGGATGGACTCCATAATAAGCCTGATCCATATAGAATCAATGAAATACTCGAAAAAGAGAATATTGCCAGGGATAAAGTATTATACTTTGGCGATAAAGTGGCGGATATTCAAGCAGCCAGGGCTAGTGGAATTGACATGGTTCTTGTAACTTATGGACAGGGAAATGATGAGGCATACAACAGTTCTTATCCCATAAAACTTATCGGTTCGGTTGAAGAAATTTTAGAGTTCTAGGTTCATTTTCGGTCATGGAATAATTAAGGGAAAATAGAAGGTTATACTGCTGTAATATTATGGTATTTTATAGTTTATTTTCCGAATCTGTGAATTCTATTTTTTTATCTTTTCATAGCATTTGTCGGCGATTTCTATTTTTATTGTATGGCTGTTGTATGAAGCGCTGACAAATATCACTTTTTGCTAATATTGATGTAGGCGTCCTTTTTAACAGACTTTTCACATATTATGCCTGTTTTCTTGTCTTATCGGTAGTTCCTCCATAATTAGGAGGGTCATCTAATGAGAGCTATTAAAATATTTATAGTCTCTGTCGGTTATTTCTAAAAAAAATATTTCGGTGCTTTCCTTTTATTATTTTTTTTGCAATGAGACAGCCGGGACATTTAACATTATGAATTCTTGGGAATTTTTGTTTATGAATCATTCAGGGATGGACTGTTTTATAAATGAGGACGGTTATTTTTTAAATTATTTATAGAATATCAAATATATTATTATATGAGAAAGGAGGTGAATTTATGGCAAATGCATTGGAAATTATCCTGATTCCAACGTTGATGATTGTAATAGGTTATGCTTTAAAACGTTGCGGCATGTTAAAAGCTCAGGATAGTACATTGTTGTCTAAAATAGTTTTGAATGTAAGTTTGCCTTCTTTAGTATTTATGAATTTATCTAGCGCGAATATTACTGGCGATATGTTATGTCTGCCAATCATTGGTTTATCGTTAAGTTTTGTTTGTATGATAATTGCATTTTTATTTTGTAAGGCAAGAAACTATTCTAAAATTAAAACTTGGACCATAATGATTGCTTGTGCAATGATGAATACTGGATTTTTAGGTTTTCCAATTACCTTGGGTGTTTTTGGAAATGAAGGTTTTTTAAATGCTATCTTCTTTGACTTATCTACTACATTGATATTTGTAATATTCGGTATGGTTCTTGTGGGAATATTTGGTGGGGATAGAAAAGAAGTAATCAAACAGGCCGTGAGTTTTGTTCCTTTATGGGCCGTACTGTTTGCTTTGATCTTTAACTTTTTCCATATTCAATATGGGTATGTTATTGAGAGTACCTTGAATTATTTGGGACAATCTACCATTCCACTGATTATGATTTCATTAGGTTTAACCTTGGATTTTAAGGAAATTAAACATTCAATAGGTGATTCGTTATTTGTGTCATTGGTAAGATTAATTATTGCTCCAATAATAGTGTTCTTTGCATTGGGTGCTATTGGATTTGGCGGTTTAAGTTTCAAAGTTGCAGTTTTGGAGGCAGGAATGACTACTGCTATGAACGCATTGGTATTGTCAATTAATTATGATTTGGACACTAAACTTATGAGTTCTGTAATCTTCACTGATACTATTATTGGTTTATTTACTTTAACTGTCCTTATCGGTTTCCTAATTTAATTTTTTTTAAAGCATAAAATAGTTTGGTGTTATACGTACTAAATAAAAGTATATATATTAAGTTTAAGTAATGTAAGATTATAGGATATAATTTGTTAAATTTTTAATAGTTAACAAAAAGGTTTTGTATGGATTTTTACCTTAAAAAAATCTGAAAAAAACATCATAGTCTTAATTAAATAGGTGATTTAACTTGGCAGAAAATAATGAAGAATTACGTATAGGAGTATACACTTGCCACTGTGGAGTAAACATTGGTGGAGTAGTAGACTGTAAAGCAGTAGCTGAATACGTTGAAACCCTTCCTGATGTTGTAGTATCACGTGAATACAAATACATGTGTTCCGACCCAGGACAAAAAATTATTCAAGATGATATTAAAGAATTAAATCTAAACAGAGTTGTAGTAGCAGCATGTAGTCCTCGTTTACACGAACCTACATTCCGTAGATGTGTAGAAGAAGCAGGATTAAACAAATACTTATTTGAATTCGTAAACTTAAGAGAACAAGACTCTTGGGTACACGGAGACAATCCTGAAGGAGCAACAGAAAAAGCAAAAGACCTTGTAAGAATGGGTATTGCTAAAGTAAGATTATTAAACGCATTAACACCAGAAAAAGTAGCAGTAAAAGATACTACTATGGTTATCGGTGGTGGAATTGCTGGTATTCAAACAGCACTCGACTTAGCTGACATGGGATTCAAAACATACCTCATTGAAAGAAACCCAACCATCAGTGGTAGAATGGGACAATTAGATAAAACATTCCCTACACTCGAC
>CADBRM010000115.1 GCA_902797085.1 uncultured Methanobacteriaceae archaeon | reverse complement strand
TTGAATTGGAAAAACTTGGAGTACCTAAAGGTAATTCCAAATTTGAACTAAACCTGGAAATAAGATATATAGGTCAACATCATGAAATCAGTATTCCTGTTGACAAACTGGAATTTGTAGAATCGGATTTGGAATTAATCAATGAACTCTTCCATGATACGCACTATGATATTTACCAATATTCACAAGTCGAAAATGATTGGGAAATCATTAATCTACATTTAGCAAGCTATGAGAAAGATATTGATAATCCTTTATTTAATTTTGAAGAAAACAATGTGGATACTTATACCATCAATGTTCCGGGAGAATCCTTTAATCTGAATGGTAATGTTGATGTACAGGTATACTCGGAAACAGATTTGGAAAGGGAAATCCATGGTCCGGCTATTATAAAATTCGATTATACAAGTGTTTTAGTACCTGACGGATTTAAATCAGACATTCTGGCCGACGGAATTTTAAGTATTGTTAAGGAAGGGGAAGAATAAAATGAAAACTGAAGATATTATTAATCGTACAGTAATTGCCAATAGATTGGATAGTATTACACAGGAGATGGGTATTTCATTAGAACACTCTGCACATTCTCCTATATTTGCTGAGGCATGTGACTTTGCCTGTTGCATCTGTGATTATAAGGGAGATCTAGTTTCCCAGTTAAGCGGTATTCCAATTTTAGCTACTGCTGGTTCCTTTAGTGTAAAAAAGGTTATTGAAAAATATGGTGATGACATACATAACGGAGATGCATTTATAATTAATGATCCCTATGACGGTGGAAATCACTTACCCGATATAGGAATCATTACCCCCGTATTCGATGATGATGAATTATTGTTTTTCTGTGTAAGCAGAGCTCATCATGGGGATATTGGTGGTTCAACTGCAGGCAGTTACAATCCTAAGGCTACCGAAATATTCCAGGAAGGTATCAGAATACATCCTACCAGAGTGGTCAAGGATAATGAAATTATCAATGACATACTTGACTTGATTATTCTAAACACACGTAACCCTCCTATGTTAAAAAGTGATTTGCTAGCACAGATGGGTTCAAATAATGTTGCAAGAAACAGAATTGAAAAAATGGTCGAGGAATACGGCAGTACAATAATCAAAAAGGTTGTTGAAGAAAATCTCAAACAGGCAGAAACTTTAACAAGAAAACGTATCAGTGAAGTTCCAGATGGTGAATATTCAGCTTACACATATATTGATGATGATGGATTCCAGGAGGAACCAATTAAAATCAATGTAACGGTAAAGATTAATGGAGACAAATTAACCGTAGATTTCACAGGAACAGACAAACAGGTTAAAGGCTTTGTCAATACTTCCGTAGTCACTGCAACAGCCGCCAGTGGTATCGCATCATTATGGTTCTTGGGTGCTGACATTCCACGTAATGGCGGAGCATTTAACGCTATTGATGTAGTTTTACCTAAAGGTTCACTTGTAAACCCTTATGAACCAGCTCCTATGACCTTGTCCACATTAACTCCAGGTAGTGAAATTATTGGAACTATATTTAAAGCATTGAACAAGGCAATTCCTGACAGATTACCGGCAGGTTATGGTAATTATATCGGTCCATCATATTATGGTATAGATCCACGTAACGGCAGATTCTATGTTGGATTTTCATTCTGTTCTTTAGGTAGTGGCGGAGCAATGAATGGTATTGACGGTAAGCCATACATGTCTCCTATGTCAAATTATGGTGGTGTCAAGGCACCAAATATTGAATCCAATGAAGTTCAATATCCTCACATTACATTGAAGCATGAAATGGAAACGGATACTGCCGGTGCCGGAGAATATCGTGGCGGTGCAGGAATACAATATGCTTTCCAAATATACGATGATACCAGCGAGATTGTAATGTTTGGTGACGGTATTAAAAATCCTCCTTATGGTTTGAATGGTGGTAATGATGGTTCATTCAACAAACCATTATTTAATCATGAAGGAAAATGGATTCAAACAGAATCAAAAGAACATCCACGTAAGGTATCGAAGGGGGACATTGTCAGTATACACTCTGCCGGTGGTGGAGGGTATGGAAATCCTAAGAAACGTGACCCACAATTGGTACTGAATGATTATCTGGATGATATTATCTCTAAAGATGCTGCATTAAATATTTATGCTGTTAAGATTAATGATGATAATACTATTGATGAATTTGAAACAATGAAATTAAGAGGTTAATGGCAATGTATAAGTTCTCAGTTGGAAATGGAAATATTAAAGTTGATTATAAAATTGAAGAAATAGGTGATGATTTACAGATTTCTATTACAGGTGGTGTGGTTCATATCGGTTGTGTCGGACTAGTTACTAATGGAGTATACGATATAGTTTCCGTTAAAAACCATAAGGAATTTGAAATCATTCAACCTTTAGCTCAACGGTTAACTAAGTACAATGATATTACCATCCTAATAATGGCTGGAATACATGTTGATGAGATTACTTTAGATGAGATTAAGGAGATACTTGAGAATAATAAGGTTGCTATTGAAAAAATTGACAAATATATCTCATCTGAGTACAACATGTTCCATGAATTTAAGTAAACTTAAAAATAAATAACCTCCTTTCTTATTTTTAGTTATAACTAAACCTGAACTTTTTATTTTTAGTTATACGTAAATTATGATACATTTATAAGTAAAATTTAATAAATTTTTACCTATAAGTAATTCGGTGAAAAAATGGATAATTATTATGAAAAAGTTAGGAAAGTTTTAATAATTGTTTTATTCTGTAACTTATTCATAGGATTAGCTAAAGTCTTGTATGGTATTAATAGTAATGTTTTAAGTATTACAGCCGATGGTTTCGATTCTCTATTGGATGCTTTGACAAATCTCGTTGGAATCGTGGCTGTATACATATCTGGGAAACCTTCTGATGCCGAACATAGGTACGGACATAGTAAAGTTGAAACATTTGCATCTATTTTAATATCCTTTACTCTTTTCCTGGTTGCATATGAAATAATTACGGCAGCCTTTGAAAGATTCTTCAATCATGTCATTCCAGAAATTAGTCTTGCAACATATTCCGTGTTAATTATAACCTTATTAATTACTGTAGTAGTCTCTTATTATGAAAAAAAATTAGGAAAAAAATTTAACAGTGATTTGCTAATTTCCGATAGTGAACATATTAAGAGTGATGCATTGGCTACCGGAGTAATCATTGTCAGTTTAATTTTTATTCAAAACGGTCTTATATGGCTTGATCCAATACTTTCTTTAGGTATTTCTATCTTAATTATTAGAACTGGTTTAAGTATTTTATATTCAAATGTTCACATTTTGATGGACAGAAACATTATTGAAAGTCAATCTATTAAAAATGAAATCAACAATATTTATGGGGTATATGACATCCATAATGTTAGAACCAGAGGAACTAAATCTGCAGTCTATCTTGATATGCACATGGTTGTCAATGACAATATCAGTGTCAATCAGGCTAATCAAATTTCTAACACTGTTAAAAATACATTATATCACAAATTTCCTGAGATAAAAGATATTCTCATCCAAATTGAACCTAACAGTGGAATTTATGACAAATATAATCATTTTGAATAAGGATTATATAACTTTTTTTTATATTTTTTTCCATAAAGTTAAAATGTATATAATTTGTACATATTAGAAACATTTATATATAATGACTACATATCAATAATTGTGTGTATATAATTTGTACACACGAAAAAGTATCCAAATTAAATCATAAAAACGAAGAGATAAATACCCTATATAAATTCGTAAAAAAACATGAACACCTTACAATAAGATAGATAGACTTGAGAAATTAATATTTCCATAATTAGCCTCCTAAAAAACATAAATAAACTTAAAATGAAAATATAGCTAAGAACATAAAATAAGAGATTTTAAGTTTAGGATTAATACATAAGTTAAAACTTATTAATTTTTTCTTTTTTATTTTTTTTTAATTTGATATGTTAAAAATAAGTAATTCCATGATATCATAGATTATAACGGAATAGCAAATAGATAATTTAATTTCACTAAAAACTATAGATTTTAAGAAATATTCAAAATGTAATGGAATATTTTATAATGTAGAAAAATATAATTGATACCATAATTAAAGAATATTTCTAGTACTACAATTATAATAAAGTATTAAACTAAACATCCAAGCATATATTTTTGTTAATTTTTAATACAAAATCAAATAATCTTTTAATACTATAATAAACCATTCATTTTTATAATATTTCTTAACAATGCAAAAATAATTACATTGTATATAATAAATTTGGAATAATTACTATATATATTTTTTTAATTTTATACCAATTTTTAATACTTCTCAACACCCCCCAGAATACTTATCATGAGCCTTAAGATTAGCTTTATATTAAATTGAATACAATGTTTACATAACAAGACATAAGAATGATGGATATAGGCTTATCTTCAGGGAAGAAAGATCTATAACGCATATCTTATACTGATAGGCCTACCCTTTGGAGGATCTTAAATACCATAATAAAATTTAATACATACGGTGATACCCATCACCCATATGTAACTTTTAAAATTAAATACTATTTTTCATATACATTATAATAGGTGAACACAATGCAATTTTTCAACAAAGTCAACTTAAGACAATTTGAAACTCTCAAATATATAGCAGACAATGTTCAAGACGACCATATAATGTGTAAAATAAACTGTGAACTAAGATCAGACAGAATTGATACACCCTACTATTTAGATACCGAAGTGTCAATATCCCATTGTACAGGAACATACAATAAAGGAATTCTACATGCGATGGACGTTTTTAATCATCATAGAATGTATAACATCTTAGAAGAAAAATACTATGAAATAAAGGACATCATAGAAAAATCCTTTGTTAACCAACGGGAACACATTACAGTAGAATCTTCTGAAAACGTCAATATTATAAAAATAGAAGTTTTGGAAGTATCCGATTTACAAGAAATCTTTGAGGAATACAAAGACTTTTTTGCAATTATTGATGGTTTAGCCTAAATTTTTTAATTATTATACAGAATAAACTGTTATTTTTTTTATGAAATGATTTTTTTTAGAATACTAGAGGTATAACATGTGAGATGTAGAATTACTTTTTAACAATGAGTTTGAACATGAATATGAAGAAGTTTTTGAAAGGCTAATAGAATTAGATGAATCAATCATCTCTAAAGATATCGAAAAGTTACAGGAATTATTGGATGAATCATTTATCCTAAGACACATGTCTGGAAAAATTCAAAGCAAAGAGGAATTCTTAGATGAACTATCCGGCAACATATTAAACTATTTCAAATCTTCCATGTATAAGCCAACCATAACCATACATGATGATGAAGCTGAAGTTTTGGTTGATAACAGATTGAAGGCAAGAGTATATGGCATTGACGGTGAATGGACTTTACACTCAACAATTATATTAAAGAAGATTAATCAAAAATGGTATTTCATAAAATGGTTGACCTAACTGTTATGGATTATTACTATAAAAATATATATTCATATATAGAAGAAAATAAATATTATATTATAATATCTATTCTATCAACAAGGGGAAAGAAGATGTCTTTATTAGATAACGTTAAGGAAAACACGACAAAAAAAGATACTGATTTACAAGATTACAAAAATAAAATAAATGACTTAGAAAATCAGTTAGAAAATGCAAATCAAGTAAACAACAACAATATCAAAGAAATCAATGAACTAAAAGAAATGATTAAATTATATAGTTCCCAAATAAGTGAAATCAAATCAACATATTCACAGGCAAATGATTACTTAAAAAATCAGTTAATGTTTGAGAAAGAAATTAATGAAAGATATTTGAGTAAAATTGTTGAAACCAACAATAACCTTGAAAAGGAACTTAAAAATATCAACAGGAAGTCAGAAGACAATAATAAAGAATTATTAGATTTATTCAATAAAAATAATGAGGAATTAAGTAATTCAACTTCAAAAATTATTGAAGAATTCAACAACAAGGAAATTACTGCACCGAAAGTTGATTTAACTAACGATATTGAAAACATTAAATCCCTGATTAATGACAGCAATGAAGAGGTACTCAATAGAATCACTGAAAACAGTCCAGAAACTGCACCTGTAGATAGTATTAAGGATTTCATATCCAGTAATCATGATGAGATAATAAATAAATTCAATGACAATAAGCCTGAAAATATTGATATTGATTCCATAATAGAATTAATTAATTCAAATAAAGAGGAGTTACTCAATATCATCTCCCAAAATAAGGAAGAAGAAAATAATCATTCCAATAAAATTTTAGAAGAAATAAATAAACAGAATGAGACCTTCTCACAAATATCCTTAGCCGATGAAAAATTCGATTCATTGGAAGATTTTATAAAAAACAACAATCAGCAATTGGTTGAACTGATTACTCAAAACAAAGAACAGCATGTTGCAAATACCAGTAAAGTAATCGATGAAATTAATAATCAAAGTATAAACAGTGACAATGATGTTTCCATTCCATTAAATAGTATTGAAGAATCCATAAATTCCAATATGGAAGAAATTTTAGGATATTTCAAAGAGAATTTAGATTTCAATAAGATTAAGATTTTCAATAAGATTTCTGATGATTTGAAAAACGAAAATTATGTCAATCTAAAAGCCTATAAGAAAATCAAGGATATGAACTTGTTTGATGAAATATTCTATAAGGATACTTATGACTATGATTTGGATATTGATCCGCTGTTACATTACATCTACTTGGGTTATGAAGAGAATAAAAAACCTAATGATGCATTCGACAATTTACAATACAAATCATCCCATGAAATAATTAAAGAGTCAAACTTAAATCCTTTAGTTTATTTTGTTTCTAATGGAATTAAAGAGGGTAACATTAAAATAAATGAAGATGTCCCGGATATTAAACATATCAATAAGTTTGATATAGATAAGGAAATTGAAAACTTCACTGTTAGGGGAGTTAAAAAGAGTAAAAGAAAACCTAGATTAATGGTTTCAATATCAACATCATCAGAAAACATCAACGACGTACAGTATACCATATATTCCCTTCTCAATCAGGAGGTTAAACCTGATAAAGTTATTTTATGCTTAAATAAAAATGAATTCCCTGATGAAGAATTAGATTTACCAAAAAATATCTTAAGATTTAAAAGAAATGGTTTGAGTATACGCTTCTTTGAAGATGAAATTTCCTTTGCAAGCATAATTCCTATAATCACTGAATATCCTAATGATATAGTGGTTACAGCAAATGACAATATCTTCTATCCTAGAAATTGGTTAAAAACATTATATGAAGAAAACAAACGCAATGAAAACACCATTATTGGATACAATGCCTTAACCATCAATGTGGATGCTGAAGGAAATGTTTCCGATTACTCCACCTGGACCACGAATGATGACAGCACCCCAACATTCAATAATTTCCTCAGCTGTGAAGATGGCATATTATACCCTCCAAATTCTTTACATGAAGACGTTAAAAACAGGAAGTTATTCGATAAATTATGTAAATCTGAAGACATCTGGTATTGGGCCATGAGCGTATTGAATAATCAAAAATCCAAGATGATTGACAACCCAGGTGATAGATCATTAACCTTTGTCAACCCACTTAGAGAAAGTGATTTGCTCTCCTGCGACAACGAAGAAGTAAATATCAATGAGGCAATAACAAATTTGATTAACACTTATCCTGATTTGTTATCTAATCTTGAAACAAACGAATAAGTTAACCTTCCCTTTTAATTTATTTTTTTTTATAATTTTGATAATAAAGTTAAAGTTATATAAGTTAGATAAATATATTATAGTATTTTTAGTCATAACAAAATTTAGTCGTGATAATATGGATGAAGAATATGAAAAAGTTGGTGCAATTGCCGCAAAAGTACGTAAACAAGCAGCTAAAAAAATTACAGCAGGTATGAAAGTTGTTGATTTTATTGATTGGATAGAATCTGAAGTTACAAAAACAGGTGCTGGTCTATCATTCCCATGTAATATTTCCATTAACGAAATTGCAGCTCATTATACCTCACCGGTAAATGATGATACGGTTTTCTGTAATGGGGATATCGTTAAAATTGATTTGGGTGGAGAAATTAATGGTTTCATTTCAGATACAGCAGTTACTGTTGTTGTTGAAGGGGATAATATCGAACCTGTTGATGAGGATGGAAAACCTCTTAAAATGCCCGGAAGATTTGATGATGGAAATCCTGTTGTTACCGAAGATGATCTTGAAGAAAGATATAACTTAATTGAAGCATCCAGTAATGCACTTGAAAATGTTTTAAGTATAGTTAAAGATGGTGTGACTTTAAATGAAATCGGAAAAACTGTACAGGACACTATTCAATCATACGGTTTTACCCCTATTATCAATTTAGCAGGTCACAGCTTAGAACAGAATAATTTACATGCGGGTGTTTCTATACCTAACTATCCTGATGGCAGTACCCATGAATTGAAGGAAGGTGACCATGTTGCCATAGAACCGTTTGCCAGCAGCGGTTCTGGAATTACCAGTGAAGTTCAACAACATTACATTTTCTCTTTCATGAACAACAAACCACTCAGAAATCCTCAAGCAAAGATTTTATTAAAAAATATTTCTAAAAACAATAGATATTTCCCATTTGCACAAAGACACGTTAAGACCAGTATGGACGATTCCAAATTTGCTAGAGCTATGAGACCTTTAATAATGGCTGGATGTATCTATCCTCATGCTGTTTTAAAAGATAATGCTAATGGAATGGTTGCACAGACAGAACACACAGTCATTGTTGAAAAAGACGGATGTAAAGTTACTACATTGTAATTTTATATATTATTTTTTTTTAATTAATTTAGTAACCTTTATATACTAAAATATCATAAACTTTAAATAACAATACGTTAATAAAATATATTACAACAGAATTTTTCTTATAAAGGAAAGATTGACAATGAGATTAAATTTTAATGATATGCAAAATATGAACATCAACAATACAATGAGATATCTGATATTCCTATCCTTTGTAGTACAGTGGTCATTTTTATCCATGATAATAAACCTATTTACCATGGGAATGATCAGTATACCTTTATTTGTATTGATGATAGTCGATGCACTAACCATGCTAAAATTTGAAGATAAAACCATAAAAAGACCATCATTTATTCTATCAAAAATATGGGATTTTATAGACATGTTCAAACGTCAAAAAAAAGAACCGACATTATATAGACAAGAAGAATCATCTTTACTAAGTTCCTTCGATAACATTACCAGTTATTTCAGCAACATTGGTAAAAAGATTAAAAATCTATTCAATAATTTAGAAGAGGAAAAGGTAAACGATAAGAAATATGATACCGAACGTAAATTAAATAAATTTAGTGACGAAATTGGTGAAAAAATAACTATAGAATATACATCACCTGACAAGAAATTAAAGAAAAAGACATTTGAATATAAGGACAGAGCAATAACATATATCAAGATGTTAGAATCAAACGGATATAAAAATTATACAAAATATAACCTAAATGCTGATACTTCCTCAACATATATAATATTAAACAAAAATAAGGATATTGTCGACATAGAAAAAAACAGAATTCAATTGAAGCATGATGACCCGGATTACAAATACGTAATCAGAGGATGGCCAAAAAAATAAGATAGCTTTCTCCACCTAAAAAATAAAAATAAAATTATACTTTAAAATAAAAATAAATGATAGGTTCTACTAACCTATCGTTTTTAGACTTTTTTTAGTAATTATAAATTAATTATATTATTGTCCTTGTTGGTAAATAAACTTAAAAATCCGGATACAATTAACCATATACCAATAATAGTACCCAGTACCCTAGGGTCTTGTATGTATAAACCTACAATGATTGTAATTATACCAAAAATCAATGTAGTTAATCCTATTAAGCTAAACGGTGCAAAACCAGAACCACTTATTAAACCTATTACACCTAAAACAACCAATAGGAAACCAAATACATAGATTAACACGCCTATTATTGCAGATACAAATGCCGGATCAAATATCAATTCATAAGCAAAGATTAAACATAATATTGCAAAAAATATGTTGACGATGCTCATCATCTTGTTATATCCATATTCAGCAATACCTCGGACCAATAAGCCTATAGCAAGTATTAATACAATACCTCCAGCAATAATACCAATTGTTGCTGTTGATATTAAAGGAAATGCCAAAGCTATTACCCCAATGATTATCATCAATATGGCTGTACTGCGTTCATTCAAGTTGATTGAAACCATGTAAATACCTCCTAATATATTATTGATTAAAAGTATTAATTAAATTTTATTTTGATTTTGGGTTAATTTTAATTTCAACAATCAACAAATATAATTGTTAGAGGATTAAATATGAAATTGGTAGTACAAAGGGTTAGTAATGCTAGTGTTGAAGTGGACAATAAAATTGTTGGAAAAATAGATGAAGGATTGATGGTGCTGGTTGGATTCGGTGCAAACGATACAACTGCAGAGGCCGATTTTCTAGCCAAAAAGCTGTTGAAGTTACGGATATTTGAAGATGATGAAGATCGCATGAATCTATCTGTACTTGACATTAGCGGTGAAATACTTTTAATACCACAATTTACACTATATGGCACAACTAAAAAGAACAGACCATCCTTTCACAGAGCTTTAAAACCAGAAAAGGCAAGCAAATTATTTGATTACTATTGTGATAAATGTGCTCAAAGCATTCATGTTGAAAGGGGTGTCTTTGGTGCACACATGAACGTTAGTCTACTTAACAACGGACCTGTAACAATATTGCTAGAGAAGGAATATGAACAATCAGAAAAAGAATAAAAATATTACTAAGAAAAAACATAATATATTTTAAGAAAAAATTGTTAATACCAGAATATTAAATAGGTGAATATATGACTGAAAGAGCATCTACTGAATTTTTGAAAGCAATAGATATGAAATTTCCGAAATTAAAACACGTGGAAGAAGAATCTCCATTATCATTATTACTCATTGATAAATTATGTGAATCAGATGAACACGCATTTTTAGATATGTATAATAGATATATAACTGGTATTGAAGATGAAGAAGCAGAAGTTTCTGCAATAAAAGAAACTACCAGTAAGGGTATAACCTATGATTACGTTTACATCACTGAATTATATGTTGAAATAAATGGTAAACACACTACATTATACTATTACTTAACTAGAAAATCCACTAGAAACATGAAAAAATGGAAATAAACTTATTTCCTTTTATTCAATCCCCTTTTTTTAAAAAAACAGTTTTTATTATAATTTTAATCTTGTTCTATAAATATAGGACTGTTGTACTATACTTACAGCATATTGAACATCAAATTTCGTCTTTACCCTGTAGGTTACTATATCCGTGTTGTCTTCTGCCGCATAGGTCTGAACTTCACATTTACGGGACATGTCCAGTATCCTATCATAAGGCAATTCACATATAACTTTTACACAGTCATCCTCTGGCTTTATTGTACAGAAGGTCATATCCCTGGTAGTGAATCTTATGGTATCCTCATCCTGTATCTCCTGTTTTGGCCCTGTATGAAATTTTATTCTTTTTATTAAATCGCTGATGATTTCTTCTTTAGAGAAATTTAACTTTTCATCATTTAATGGTAATCTCTCTTGTTTTTTTAGTCTTCTCATATTATTCTCCAATTCTTTTTATAATTATATCTTGTTTTTAAGTTATTTAACTTTTTAAATTATTTTATTGACCTTTTATAGATTCAATATCAGGCAGTATTATAGCAATATAATCTGATGATGAAATGTTTCATGGGCAAATAATTTTTCATTAGATATATGTTAAATCATCCTATAATTGTTTTTATTTTTTCACTGACATATATTCTTGAATCTATGGATATGTTATCTGTTCATTTATTTTCATTTAATGTATAATTGACTAAATGAATAATAAGGAGAAATAAATCTTCCTTAATCATTATTTTATAAAAAAATATTATGACAACTATTTAATGTGTATATGTATATACCAATAATTATACAATTACTAAACGGTAATTGTAAAAATCTTTCTAAAATAATCAAAATGGGAGTTTAATATGAAGATTAAATCTATATTGCTGATGGTAGTCCTACTTTTTACCCTATTGAGTGTTTCTACCATATATGCTGATACCGTACATATGGGTAATTCTACTTTCAGTATACCTGATGGATATACAATTACTGAAAGTGACAACAATTTGGTCATATATAACGATGATTTGGCAATCGTAATGTATCAGGGTCCAATCATTGATCCAAGTGTTGCAAAACAAAAACGTATAGACATGGGTTATGATTTCCTTGGTGAGGACACTTATGTTTTTGAAGGTACAAGAATTAACCAACAAAATTATAACAACGGTGGAATAAACACTTGTGTATATACTTTCAAGAAAAACAACAAAACTTACATCATTACCTTAAATGTTGATGAAAATGCGGATATACCATCATATCAGGATAATCCCGTTACTGAAATAATACACACTTTAAAATAACCTACTCCTTTTATTTTTTTTCGGTACAATATATACTCCAAATATCGCAGCGCTAATATAAAAAGGTCCTCCACCGGTCTTCAATAATAAGTTACATAATCCAACCACTATTTTAAAAGCATTCCTGCTTGATGTTTTATGAAAGATTAAAAATATTCATAATATATTCAATTAAAACATAGCAAACCATTAATGTTGCAGTTATCATTTCAAAAACTATAATCAACTGCATTATAACGTTTCCGTTGAATAATGCCATAACCTTTGTTGATGCAATGGCACTGATTACAAATGGAAATGTAAATGCACTGTAACTTGGATAAAAAGGCATTTTAAGATATGTTAACAGTTTATAGAATGAAAAAATGTAACAGATACAGGCCATTGCATACAACGTCAACAGAAAAGTAATATTGACAACAGTGAAGCTACTGGTGTATCCTACAATGAGAATACTGAACAATGCCGTGTAGATACATATCAATGGTTTGGCTATCTCCTGTACCTGAGGATATTTGACATACCTGTATGTGACTAGAGGAAAAGTTATGAGCATCATACAAAATCCAAATACAAAGAATATCCAGCTGAACCCCTGGAGGTCAAGGATTGGACCTGTAATTGCTGCCATGGTTATCCCTACAAATACAACCCAATAACTTCCATAAACATTTCTTATATCAAAATCATTCAAAACATGTCTATAAGTAAAAGTTATAATCAGCAAAATATGTAGTATGATTCCAGATATCCATAAAAATAGTGCCAGATAGTAATTTATTGTAATCAAATATGTACTTATTAGCATTAACGCCATTGAAAATGTTCCTGAAGTACTTAGTACAATCAACTGGCTGAGTTCTTCCCTGACCATACTTTCATATAGTAAAACTTTCAGCAACAATACAAGTATTATTGTAAATCCTATAGTAAATGTTACCGCTTTCACAACAGAGTTATTATACAGATTCCCCATGGATAATGTCGCCAACAACAATCCGCTGATTGCTATAGGTGTATTCTTTATTACATTCATATTGAAAACCTTAAATTATTAATATTATATTTATTTTCCTTAATTTAAATAACTGTAGAAACAGTTAAATCAAATATATTAGATAAAAGATAGATAAATAATATTATGTTCAAAAGTATTATAGATGTCAGCTCAAGGGATACTGATGCATTAGGTCATGTTAATAATACATCATTACCTTTATGGTTTGAAACTGCCAGAAATCCCGTTTATAAGATATTCAATCCAGGAATGGATTTGAATCCAAAAAACTGGAATTTGATTATGGTTCATACTGAATTTGATTACATTGACCAGATATTCTTTGGAATAGAAGTTGAGATCAGAACATACATTGAAAAGGTAGGAACCACGTCATTTACCGTTTATCAGGAAGCATGGCAGATGGATAAATTACGTGGTACCGGTAGGGCCATACTTGTTGAATTTGATTTTAACAGACAGGAAACTATTGAAATATCAGATAATATCAAAGAAGAACTGAAAAAACATTTATACAAAAAATAGTGGCGATAATATGTTATACAAATACCATGTTGCAATAATTAAAGATCAGGTTGTAGTGACAGACAAATATTATCAGGAAGATGAAAAGCCTGATGATGAGGAATATAAAAAATTGATAGAACAGTATGAAGCTGATGAATTAGTATTAAATACTGTTGAAGATTCAAAACTTGAATTGTTTATTAAAGAGCCCATTGATGTTGATGCTCTAAAATAACCCTCTAAACTAATACTTTTTTTTAAAAAAATAGAATGATGATTAGAAATCATCGTTTTTTGGTTGTAACCTAGATAGCAGTAATGGTGAACAGAACATTATCAGCAATAATAATATTTCCACTAATCTGGTAGTTGAATCCACAAATATTACATTAGCGGATACTGCTTGAATCCACAATACAAAGGCTATAACCGGAATTGCATAGGTTACCCACATTTTCCATTTTGTTCCCAGTCTTAGGAATGTTGCATTTTTATTTATTCCAGGTAAGAATTTCTTCAGACCATAGATAACTGCCAATAGTACCGTCTGCAATACTACATTAAGCAATAATCCAAATTGATTTATGAAAGTGTCAAATATACCCAGTAATGTTCCTCCATATGAGGTTGTAAACAGCAAGGATATTACAAATGCAAGTGCACAGATATATGTTACTGCTTTTGATCTGGTTAAATTGAATTTGTCTTGTATGGACAATGCTATAGGTTCTATGATTGAAATGTTTGATGTTATACCTGCAAACAACAAACAAAGGAAGAATAATGGTCCAATTATGTAACCTACAATTCCCATGATATTGAATATCTGTGGGAATGCTATGAATGCTAAAGTTGTTCCCTGTGAAACAAGGTTTCCTATTGGTATATTGCTTGTCGTACTCATATAACCCAATATACTGAATACTCCTATTGCCGTGAACAGTTCAAAACTGCAATTTGCTATTGCCACTGTAAGAGCACTTTTAGGTATGTTAACATCATCAGGCAGATAACTTGCATATGCCAATGTAATTGTCATTCCTATACTCAGTGAAAAGAGAATTTGTCCGAATGCGGCAACCCATATCACCGGATTTACAATTGAATTCCAATCGGGTGTAAATAATGTTGCTACCCCCAAGGATGCTCCAGGTAATGTCAATGCATAGAATACTATTACTGCCATCATAATAAATAATAATGGAGTTAATATCCTGTTTGCCTTTCCTATACCTTCATTTAAGTTCCTATGTGAAATGAACCATACAATAAACCATACCGTTAATAACGCTACCAATACATATATTGATACATGAAACAATCCATCGGGTGTTGTTGAACTTTGCAGCAGAACTGTTCCAAAGAACTGTTCCGGATCAGAACCCCATCCCTTAAAGAAACTGATTGGAACATACATTAAGTCCCATGCCACTACACAAACATAATACGTCAATATTAAAAAAGGTGTTGTTTGTATAAACCATCCGATGTATTCATATTTTTCGTTAATGCTATGTGCTATTTTACTTATTCCTGCTTTAAACTTGAATCCTGCCCCATATTCCACAAATAATAGGGGTATTCCCAATATCAGTATCGAAATAATATAGGGTATTAGAAACGCTCCACCACCGTTGGTATATGCCACATATGGAAATCGCCATATATTTCCCAGTCCAACAGCAGAACCTATCATTGCAAGTAAAAAGCTTATGTTGCTATTCCACTTTACATTTTTTTTCTCGCTAGACATCAAAAATCACTAAATAATCTTT
>CADBRM010000114.1 GCA_902797085.1 uncultured Methanobacteriaceae archaeon | reverse complement strand
CAGCAGATTAGGATTCTACGGTTACGACTTACAAGATCAATGTGGTTCTTCTAACTCCTTATCCGTAAGAAGTGACGAAGGTCTTATTCACGAATTAAGAGGTCCTAACTACCCTAACTATGCAATGAACGTAGGTCACCAACCTGAATACGCAGGTATTGCTCAAGCACCTCACGCAGCAAGAGGAGACGCATTTGCACTTAACCCATTAATCAAAGTAGCATTTGCAGACAGCAACTTACTCTTTGACTGGAAACACCCAAGAAAATGTATCGCAAAAGGTGCAATTAGAGAGTTCATGCCTTCCGGTGAACGTGACTTAATCAACCCAGCTTTATAAGTTGATTAATATTTAGGAAATATAAGGGTAGAGTTTATATATAACAAGGAATATATATAATAGTGAAGTTTTCCAAGTAAAACTTAAGTATTGAAATATATTCAATAATAGTTAATAGACGGAAATAGCAAGATACGACCCGTATTACACTCGTAGACGAGGTACGGTCTGCATTTTTCTGTTATTTAAACTATTATTATACTTTTACTGGAAATAGTTAAGGATTGATAGTTTTTACTTGAGAAAAATATTACCCTTATATCTTATTTCCTTTTTATCAAACTATTTTTTTCAATTTTAATTTATAATCTATTTTTACAATTAGCTCTATAAAAAAAGGGAGTTTATTTTTAGAAAACATATTTGCTTTCATTTTTAATTACTTCATTTTCTTCGCAAGTAATGTTTCCTCTATTGATGGTCATTATATTACAGCCATGGTATTGTCTGTTTTCAAACGGAGTATATTTTCCTTGTGTGTAAAAAGTTTCCGTGTTGAATTTGCCTTCTTTTTTCATATCTATTACAGTTATATCCGCATCAAAACCTTCTTTTATCTGGCCTTTATTTGGTATTTTAAATATTTTTGATGGATTGTAACTTGTTAGTCTTACAACTTCATTTAAAGATAAATTATTATTATTTACTTCTGTTAACAGGAGTGGTAAGCAGGTTTCTAATCCAGGAATTCCTGCAGCACTGGACCATGTGTCTTTTAGTTTTTCTTCCAGTGTATGTGGTGCATGATCGGTTCCTATTGAATCAAATTCATTCAACAGGTTGATACATATGTTATAATTTTTATCTCTTAGTGGCGGGTTGGTTTTTGCCTTTATTCCGTAGGTTTCATATGTTGAATTGTCTAAGAATATATGGTGGGGTGTTGCTTCTATACTTACATTAATCTTATTTTTTGCTTCATGAATTAGTTCCAATGTCTGTCGGGTACTGATATGACAGAGGTGTAATTGTAAGTCCAGCTGTTTTGCATATTCAATTGCTCTGTTAACTGAAATTAATTCGGCCAGTGCACTTCTGGCGTAACTGTACATTATTGTTTTATTCTCATTTTCAGGATTTTCACTTAAAGTTTTAATGTTATAATTTACTATGTTTCTATCTTCACAGTGTAGACATAACGGTTTTTTGGTTTCGGATACATATTTGAACATTTCAAAAAGTTCTTCGTTTTCATGTAAATCCATAAAAATTTTGTATGCTGCCGGTTTTTCATCTAATATCTCCTGAACATCCTTTCTTGTTTTTACACCGGCATGTAATGCGAAGTCAACATAAGATTTTTTCAATGCTATTTCTTTTTTTTCTTTAAATGACTTTAGGGTATCTGTTAATGGTTTCGTATTGGGCATGTCTATGATTGTTGTATATCCTCCATGTGCTGCTGCTTTACTTCCACTGGTCCAATCCTCTTTATGTGTTAGTCCTGGGTCTCTTAAATGTACATGAGGATCTATTAGTCCTGGAATTATTGTTTTTTCTTTAATGTCAATAATTTTATCACTGTTTTTTTCTGAGGGCAACAATTCTTTTTTTATTTCTTTTATCCTACCTTCTTCTATTATGATGTTAACTATTTTGTTCTCTATAGTTTTACAGTTTTTTAATATTAAATCGGCCATTATTTCACCCCTCCTTTATCTTGGGAATCGTTATGGAAATCTTTACTTATTAATAATATTTGTTATAAATTGTTATATATCTTTAAAATTTTTTAAGTTGATTTTTATGCATATGGATACTTTTGTAGAGTCTATAATTCAAAGGGACAAACAACAATTTCAAGAGGATAATGAGTTGTCTGGATTAAAAGTTTTGGGAAATGCCAATATCACTCCAGTAATTGCTGATTTTACAGAATATTCTCCTTTACATAATGGACATTTATTTTGTATGCAGGAAGCCAAGAGAATGCATCCTGAAGCACTATTTGTGGCTGTAATTCCGGGGTTATTTGAACGTAATGGTAGGGGACTGCCTTATATAATGACTAGGCATAAACGTGCAGAATTGGCAATTAAATTAGGTGCAGATATTGCTGTTGAAGGACCTCCTATGGGAATAATGGGTTCAGGCCAATATTCGTTATGTTTGTCTTTAATGTTTAAGGCATTAAATGCAGATTATATTCCTCGAGGATATATCAGTGATGACCCTAAATTTAAAATAATACTTGACTATATAAATAAAGGTAACGGAGTTGCACCAAAACCATATAAAATTGTTTCTATGGAAGATAATGAGGTGCTTCTTGAAGGAAAATTAAACAATGATGATTATGTCATTGTTTCCTTAGCTAAATCATTGACAAAAATTAATTTTGATTTTAAGAATAAATTTATTTTTGTGCCTAGACTAGAAAATGTAAGCGGTACCAAAATCAGAGAAATGGTAACCAACGGTCAGGTAGATCAATTGGATGATATGTTGCCGCAGGAAACTATTGATTTGTTAAAAGAAGAAATTTCTTTAGAACATGCACCCTTACATGATACTAGGGCTTATTCTACTTTACTTGATAATGTCAACACATTTTCCGAAGAGGAATTATCTAACTTGAATTTGATGGATGATGAAACTGTGGGGAATATATTAAAAAACAGACCTTTTAAAGACTCTGATGAATTATTAAGTAACATAACTCAAGGTTTTAGTACACATAGAAAGCAACGTATTCTAAGTGTATTGGAAGTAGGTATTTTTAAGGATGAAGTACATAAATATATTAATAGTTATCCACAAAAAATCAGAGTATTGGGATATAAAAATAAAGAAGTTCTTAATCTATTTGAACAAAATTTAAAAAATAATTTGAAAGGAGATAATGGAAAGATATGGCAATAGATGATAACGCATTTATAAAATTAAATTACACTGGAAAAGTTAAAGAAACAGGAGATGTTTTTGATACTACTTTTGAAGAAGTAGCTGAAGAAGCAGGTATCTTAAACCCTGATAAAGATTACCATCCAATGGTATTAGCAGTAGGTTCCAGTCAATTAATGCCAAAATTACATGAAGAAATCCAAAAATTAGATATTGGGGACAAACAAACAGTAGAAATTGCAGCAGAAGATGCATTTGGTAAAAGAGACCCATCCAAAATTCAATTAATTCCAATGAAAGAATTCAAAAAACAAAACATCAAACCATTCGTAGGTATGCCTTTAACATTAGAAGGAAATCCTGGTGTTGTAAGAACTGTTGATGGTGGAAGAGTAAGAGTAGATTTCAACCATGAATTAGCAGGAAAAGACCTTGTATATGAATTAGAAATTGTTGAAGCAATTGAAGACAACGAAGAAAAAATTAAAGGTTTAATCGAAGTGTACTACGGAAATCCTAACTTAAATTTAGATGATGTAGAAATAGAATTTGATGATGATGTTGCAAAAATTAAATTAGGAATATTAGCAGGATTTGACCAAAGATCATCACAAGAAGTAACACTTTCAAAATTCAGAGTTGCTAGAGAAGCTTACGAAAATATTGAAGAAGTAGAAAAAGTTCAATTCATCGATGAATTTGCTGATGAATCACCAGCAGAAACTGAAGAAGAAGAAGAAATTCCTGAAGTATTAAACGAAGACGAAGAATAAGTTCATTAAAGGGTTTTTTTATTCCCTTAACTTTTTTTATTATACAATTTCAGAAGTCATTTCAATCATTTTTTCGCATTGAATCAGATCTTCTATAGTATTTAGCACTGTTGAAATGTTATTATTTTCTATTATGCAAATTAATTTCTCATTTTCAACATATGATTCAACAAAACCCTCATTGTCGGGATATAATGATTCATAGGCAATCTGTGCATATTTATTATTAACATAATTGAATGTGATTTTTGTTTTAATGTTCATAAATTAACCTTTTAAAAAGTTGTTATATAATAATTTTTATTATATTCTATTAATTAAACATTTTTAGAATGTTTAAATTATTATTTATATGCTAATTTTTTATTAACAGAATTTATATATAATATCTTTAACAAACCATAAATTAATATATTCGATTACATGTTTTTCATGTAACTTGATTTTATAATAGAAAAATACTATTTATTGTATTATTATAATATGTTTTTCATGTTTTTTTGAGAAAAAAACAATATTTAACGGAGGAGAATATAAATGGTAAGACCATACACAAGAAAAGATTATATTAGAAAAATACCAGCATCAAAAATTGTTCAATACGATATGGGTAACTTATCTGAAGATTTCCCATTAGAAGTATCATTAGCAGTTAAAGACCACACACATTTAACTCACAACGCTTTAGAAGCAGCAAGGATTGCTTCAAACAGATACTTACAAAGAACCACTGGTAAATTAGGTTACAGATTAAAAATTAGAGTATACCCTCACCACATAGTTAGAGAAAACCCAATGGCAACCGGAGCAGGTGCAGATAGGGTACAAAGTGGTATGAGAGGAGCATTTGGTAAAGCAGTAAGTTCCGAAGCTTTAGTACGTAAAAACCAAAGAGTTATTACAGCTTATGTTAACGCAAAAGACTTCGAAAGTGCAAAAATCGCACTTAACAGAGCTGCAATGAAATTACCAGTTTCCTGTAAATTAGTTGTTGACAAAGGTCATGACCTTGTTCAATTCTAATAACATAATAACTAATAATTGGAAGGATTTAATAATAGAATAAATAGTGGAATTTATATAACCACATTTCAATCAATTTCCTTTAAAATTGGTTCTAATCCTTTAAAAGTTATATAAATAAAATCATATAATGGAATAAAAAATTAAAGAAGAGTGTTATAAATGAACTATGTTGAATTTTTTGAACAACTTTCTAAGGATGACATACCTATAGCTGGAGGTAAAGGAGCAAATCTCGGTGAACTTACAAATGCAGGAATTCCTGTACCGCCAGGATTTGTTGTAACAGCTGAAACTTACCGTAAATTCATTACCGATACAGGTATAGTTGACCAAATTAACAATATGTTAGCAAGTTTAGATATCAACAACACTAACGAATTACAAAAAGTTGCAGAAGAAATTAAAGAATTAATTGTTACAACACCAATTCCATCTGATATTCAGACTGCAATTATCGAATCATATAACAAATTATGTATTGATGTAGATATCGAAGATGTGGTCGTTGCTATTAGATCTTCAGCAACAGCAGAAGATTTACCTGACGCATCATTTGCAGGACAACAAGATACTTACCTGAATATCAGCGGTATTGAGGATGTATTAACAAATGTTAGAATGTGTTGGGCATCATTATTTGAAGCAAGAGCTATTTTCTACCGTGCAGAAAATGACTTTGACCATTCACAAGTATTAATTGCAGTAGTAGTTCAACAAATGGTTAACTCTGAAAAAGCAGGAGTAATGTTTACCGTTGACCCTTCAACTGGTGAAGAAGAAATGCTCATTGAAGGAGCATGGGGATTAGGAGAAGGTGTAGTATCCGGTACAGTAACACCAGATACATGTCGTTATGACAAAGCCAATGATGAAATAAAATCATACCGAGTTAACACCAAGAAGACAATGTTCACCAAAGACCCACAAACCGGTTCAACAGTACAGATTGATACTCCTGAAGACTTAAAAGATAAAAGAGTTCTTACTGATGCAGATTTAGAACAGCTCACACAACTTGGTAGAAGAATACAAAAACATTACGGTGCTCCAATGGATACAGAATGGGGTATTGAAAATGATAAAGTATACATGCTACAAGCTAGACCTATCACAACTCTTGATAACATCGATGAAGCAAAACATAATGAATCTTTAGATGATGAAGAGGAAAGAGTTATTATCACCAGAGGTTTAGGTGCAAGTCCGGGATTAGTATCAGGAACAGTTAAAATCATCAGAGAACTGGATGAACTTGACAAAATCCTTGATGGGGACATTCTTGTAACAACAATGACTACCCCTGATATGGTACCTGCTATGAAAAGAGCAAACGGTATTGTAACCGACGAAGGTGGAGTAACCTGTCACGCAGCTATTATTTCAAGAGAATTAGGTATTCCATGTGTAGCCGGAACAGGTGAAGCAACATCAGTTCTTGAAGAAAATACCAAAGTCACGATTGATGGTAAGAAAGGTATTGTATTTGAAGGAGAATTCGGCGGATCAAAAGATGATGTTGAAACTGAAGAAGCTCAAGTAACAACAGGTTCAGCACCTTTAGTAACAGTTACCGATGTAAAAGTCAACGTAAGTATGGCAGAAGCTGCCAAAAAAGCTTATGCAACCGGTGCTGACGGTGTAGGATTACTCAGAACAGAACACATGATGTTGGCAACAGGTATTGTACCTTACAAATTCATTGATGAAGGAAGAGAGGATGAACTGGTTCAGGTTTTAGTTGACAATATTCTTAAAGTAGTTGATGTGTTCTATCCAAAAACAGTTTGGTACAGAACATTAGATGCACCTACTGATGAATTTAAAACATTAGAAGGTGGAGAAAATGAACCTGATGAAGCTAACCCTATGCTTGGTTGGAGAGGTATCAAAAGAGAACTTGATCAACCGGATATCCTAAAAGCAGAATTCAAAGCAATTAAAAAGTTACACGAACAAGGTTACACAAACATTGGGGTAATGTTACCATTGTTACACAAACCATCTGAACTTCGTGAAGCAAAAGAAATTGCCAGAAGTGTAGGTTTAATACCACACGTTGATGTTGACTTCGGTATGATGGTAGAAACGCCAGCATCAGCAATCATCATAGAAGACTTTATTGCTGAAGGTCTTGATTTCGTAAGCTTTGGAACAAACGACTTAACTCAATACACTCTTGCATTAGACAGAAACAATGAGTTAGTTGCAAAACACTATACCGAAGCACATCCAGCAGTAATGAAATTAATTATGAGAGTAATTAAAAAATGTAACGAAGCCGGAGTAACTACCAGTATCTGTGGTCAAGCAGGTAGTAAACCTGAAATAGTAGAAAAATTAGTGGAAGCAGGAATAAGCAGCATATCTGCAAACACTGATGCAGTACCTACTATAAGAAAATTAGTTGCTAAGGTTGAAAAGAAAATCATGCTTGATGCAGCTAGAAAAGTTTTAAATGATGAATAAATTAGAACACTCTTCACCCCCATTATTTTTTTATTATTATTT
>CADBRM010000113.1 GCA_902797085.1 uncultured Methanobacteriaceae archaeon | reverse complement strand
TAAGAACTGCAAAATTAGCGTTGGAAGATGGAACAATTTTAGAAGGTGAAGGTTTCGGAGCAGAAACAGTTAAAGCTGGAGAAATTGTTTTTTCAACCTCAATGACTGGTTATGTTGAAGCATTAACAGACCCTTCTTTCAAAGGTCAAATATTGATGTCAACATATCCTTTAGAAGGAAACTATGGAGTATCTAAGGAATGGTATCAATCCGAGAATATTAAAGCAGAAGCATATATTGTAAGACAAGTTTGTCATGAACCTTGTCATCCAAAATCTGAAAAAACTTTATCTGAATTTTTAGAAGAAAATGATGTTCCAGGTATCAGTAACATCGATACAAGAGCATTAACCTTAAAAATCAGAGAATTAGGTTCAATGAAAGCAGTTGTTGCTAATGTGGAAATAAGTGATGAAGAATTGATGAAAATCATCGAAGAACATCCACGTATTGAAGATAGAAATCTTGTTGATGAAGTTACAGTTAAAGAACCAAAAATCATCCAAGAAAAAAGGGAATATAATGTAGCTGTATTGGACTGTGGAGTTAAAAAGAACATTTTAGATCATCTGAAGGCACAAGATGTTGGAATAATATTGGTTCCAGCACATACAACTGCAAAAGAAATTTTAGACTTAGGTGTCGATGGAGTATTAGTATCTAGTGGTCCAGGAAATCCTGAAAACGTAGATGTAATCCAGGACACCATTAAGGAACTATCAGAAAAAATGCCTATTGCAGGTATCTGTTTAGGTCAACAGATTATAGCTCTTACATTCGGTGCAAAAATATATAAAATGAAATTTGGACATCGTGGTTCCAATCAACCTGTACAACACTTAGATACGGGTCGTGTATATATGACATCACAAAATCACAGTTTCTCTATAGATCCTGAGTCTATTAGTGAAACCGATTTAGAGATTACACAAATAAACTTAAACGATGGAACACCAGAAGCTATAGAACATAAAGAATTACCAATTACATGTATCCAATATCATCCAGAAGCTGGACCCGGACCACATGATTCTAAAGTATTCTTTGACAATTTTGTGAACACAATTAAAAATTATAAGGTGGAATAAGAAAACAACTATTTTTTTGAGGAGTTAATCAATTATGCCAAAGGATGAAAGTATTAAAAAAGTATTAATTATTGGTTCAGGACCAATCCAAATAGGACAAGCTGCTGAGTTCGATTATTCAGGTTCACAAGCATGTAAATCATTGCGTGAAGAAAATATTGAAACAGTACTTGTTAATAGTAACCCGGCAACAATCCAAACAGATATTGAATCTGCAGACAAAGTTTATGTTGAACCATTAACAGCTGAAATTGTTGCAAAAATTATTGAAAAGGAACAGGTTGATGCAATTTTACCTACAATGGGTGGACAAACAGGTTTAAACATTGCAGTGGACTTGGAAAAAATAGGTGCACTTGAAGGTATTAAGGTATTGGGTTCACCTGTTCAAACTATTAAAGATGTTGAAGACAGGGACTTGTTTGCTGAATTCATGGATAGATTAGAAGAACCTATTCCAAAATGTCATGCAGTAAACTCATTAGAAGAAGCATTTGAAGCAGTGAAAGACATAGGTTATCCTGTTATTGTAAGGCCAGGATTTACCCTTGGTGGTACTGGTGGAGGAGTTGCAAACAACAAAAAGGAATTTGAAGAAATTGTAATTCACGGTTTAGATATGAGTTTCAACAACCAGGTATTAATCGATGAATCAGTACTTGGATGGCAAGAAATCGAATACGAGGTAATGCGTGATAAAAATGATTCATGTATTATCGTATGTAACATGGAAAACGTTGATGCAATGGGTATTCACACCGGAGAAAGTATTGTAGTAGCACCTACACAAACATTATCTGATGCTGACAACCAAAAATTAAGAAATGCTTCAATCAAAATTATCAGAGCATTAGGTATTCAAGGTGGATGTAACATCCAGTTTGCATTGCACCCGGAAACAAGAGAATACAAAGTAATTGAAGTAAACCCTAGGGTAAGTAGAAGTAGTGCATTAGCAAGTAAAGCTACTGGTTACTCAATTGCAAAAGTTTCTTCAAAAATTGCATTGGGAATGACGCTAGACGAAATTAAAAATGATATTACCAAAGAGACACCGGCATCTTTTGAACCTGCAGTAGATTATGTAATTGCAAAAGTACCAAGATGGCCTTTTGACAAATTCAAAACAAGCTCTGGAGAATTGGGTGTACAAATGCAATCTACTGGTGAAGTGATGTCTATTGGTAGGACAATTGAAGAATCTTTACAAAAAGCAATTCGTTCACTGGATATTGACCAAGAGGCATTTGAGTATACTGAATACACAGACTATGATTTAGAACATGCAACCGATTTAAGAATGTTCCAAATCTATTCTGCAATAAAAGATGGAAGAGACATTCAAGAATTGGCAGACATTACAAAAATCAGCCCGTTCTTCCTAAATAAGATAAAAAGTATTGTTGACTGTGAGGAAGAAATAAAAGAACAGGGAACTGCTGTTCTCAAAGATGCTAAAATGTTCAGAAAAGTCAAACAATATGGGTTCTCTGATAAACGTATAGGTCAATTATTGGATATCACTGAAGATGAAGTATCACAAGCACGTCATGAATTAGGTATTGCTCCTGAATATAAAATGGTAGATACGTGTGCAGCAGAATTTGAAGCAAAAACACCTTATTACTATGGAACTTATGATTCTCCATCACAACTTAAACCATCAGACAATAAGAAAATTGCAGTTCTAGGTGCAGGTCCTATCAGAATCGGTCAAGGAATAGAATTCGATTACTGTTGTGTACACGCAGCATTAGCATTAAAAGATGAAAATGTAGAAACAATACTTATTAACAACAACCCCGAAACCGTAAGTACTGACTACGATATTTCAGACAGATTATACTTTGAACCATTAACAAAAGAAGACGTATTGGCAGTTCTAGAACAAGAAAAACCAGAGGGAGTAATTGTACAATTCGGTGGACAAACCTCAATTAACCTTGCAGAAAGTCTTAACGAAGCAGGAATAAAAATCTTAGGTACTCCTTTCGAAAGTATTGACATGGTAGAGGACAGGGAACAGTTCACTGAAGTACTTAATGAGTTAGGAATTCCACAAGCAGACTATGGAATTGCAAATTCACTTGATGAAGCAAGGGAAGCAGCACACAACATAGGATTCCCGGTACTAGTAAGACCATCTTACGTACTTGGTGGACGTGCAATGGAAATTGTATACGATGACGATGAGTTAGAAGAATATATGAAAGAAGCCGTAAAAGTTTCTAAAGAACATCCAATTCTTGTAGACAAATTCCTTGAAGATTCAATAGAACTGGATGTGGATGCATTATGTGATGGTGAAGATGTATATGTATGTGGTATAATGGAACACATCGAAGAAGCAGGTATACACTCAGGAGACTCAGCATGTGTAATTCCACCACAATCAGTATCAAAAGAAATTATTGATCAGGTAGAAGAATACACACGTAAATTAGCTTTAAGATTAGGTGTAGTTGGACTTATAAACATCCAATATGCTATAAAAGTTGACCCAGAACCAAAATTATACATCATTGAAGCAAACCCAAGAGCAAGTCGTACAGTACCATTCGTAAGTAAGGCAATAGGAATTCCAATTGCAAAAATAGCTTCAAAAATAATGTTGGGAGCAAAACTTTCTGACTTTAACTTGGTAAATTATGCAGATATTAAACACGTTGCAGTAAAAGAATCAGTATTCCCATTCTTGAAAATCCCTGATGTGGACTCAATTCTTGGTCCAGAAATGAAATCTACTGGAGAAACAATGGGTATAGATAAAAACTTCGGTTTAGCATACTACAAATCACAACTATCTGCTAGCAACAATTTACCTACAGAAGGAAAAATTTTCATTAGTGTACGTGACCTAGATAAACCAAAAATAGCACCTATTGCTAAGAAAGCTAAAGAATTAGGATTTGATCTAATAGCTACTAGAGGTACAGCCGAAGCAGCTCCTGATGTGGATATTGATATTATCAGAAAAGTTAGTCAAGGTTCTCCAAATATCAGGGATGCTATGTTGAATGGTGAAGTTGCATTCTTGATAAACACACCTAGTGGAAAACAATCAGCTGATGACGGATATATTATCAGAAGATTAGCAATTGAATTAGGTATTCCATACGTAACCACTATAGCAGCAGCAAATGCAGTACTTAAAGCAATTGAAGAAGCAAGTAATGGCGAATTAACTGTAAAATCTTTAAATGAATATGCAGAATAAATGTCTTACTTATCTTAAACTCCTTTTTTTATTTACTTTTTTTGAGATGATTTTCATATGATTACAATTAAAAATGGTTTGGTTCTAACGGGACATACATTAAAAGCTGTTGAAACAAATGTGATAATTAATGATGAAGGACGTATAATTAAATTGTCACCTAACTATGAAGAAGGTGAAATAATTGATGCTACAAATTGCATAGTATTGCCTGCCTTTATAAATTCACATATTCACATAGGTGACTCTATATCTAAGGATGTGGGAGATGGATTATCAATAAAAGAGCTTGTTGAACCGCCAAACGGACTAAAACATCAAATATTAAAAAAAGCATCAGATCAGGACATAATCGATTCAATGCATGAAGCAGCAAAAGAAATGTTATACTCAGGGACATCAACATTCATAGATTTTAGGGAAGGTGGAATAAAGGGAATAAATCTCTTAAAACAAGCAATTTTTGATTTACCAATAAATGCATGTATACTTGGAAGAAGTGACAAGTATTATGATCCATCAACAACTCCTGAAGAAGCTAGGTTAATAACTAGGGAACTATTGCAACATTGTGATGGTATAGGATTAAGTGGAGTACAGGATGTTGATTCGGAAATAATGTTACAAATTGCCGAAGTATGTAATCAGGAAGATAAATTGGCTGTAATTCATGTGGCCGAATATTATGAACTTCAAGAAAGATCAGTACAGCTCACTAATCAAACCGAGATAGAACGGGCATTAAAGGCAGGATTTACTACATTAGTACATGCAACCCATCCAATACTACAGGATTTGGAATTACTGGATGCTACAAGTCCTGTTGTGGTAGCTTGTCCGAGATCAAACGGGATGTTATCTGTTGGTGTACCGCCCGTATCTGCTTATGTGGAAAATGATGTTGATGTGGCATTGGGAACGGATAATGTAATGTTTAATCAACCGGATATGTTCAGGGAAATGGAGTACACATTAAAGGCAGTTAGAGCCACATATAAAAATAAGATAACGGCATATGATGTTCTAAAAATGGCTACGATAAACGGTTTTAAAATACTGGGTAAAGATATCAGCATAAAAGAAGGAAATGTTTCGGATATCCTAATCCTCAAGAGAAAATCTGATGACCCATATCTATCAGTAGTCAACAGATCTTCATCGGAAGATATTGTAAATTTCATTATGGGAAATCAGATGTAATCACAAATCTGATTCAACATAATCAATTTCCTTAACTCTCTTATTTTTTTTCATTTCATTCTTATTTTTTTCATCTAATTCTTCAGGAGAAATATAATGATTTTTTAGTTGATTACGTATATCTTTG
The DNA here is from genome assembly GCA_902797085.1 of uncultured Methanobacteriaceae archaeon. GTDB lineage: Archaea > Methanobacteriota > Methanobacteria > Methanobacteriales > Methanobacteriaceae > Methanosphaera. The sequence continues at coordinate 52,092 of CADBRM010000113.1, read as the reverse complement.
GGGATGACATTGCTCTGTTGTTTGATAAAGTCAAAATAAATCATGGTTGCAGTTCCATTGGTTCTAAGTTGACCATTCTGCCATGCTTCATGAGTAACTGTGAAAGATGTTTTACCAATTTTGCTTACGTATGTTCTAATTTCAACGTCATAACCGAAATAGGTCTGTTTAATGAAGTTGAAGTCCATATGTACAAGAATTAATTTCCATTGTTTATATGTCAATTCATGTGAAGGGGTAAATATTTCAAATAAATCGTTTCTTGCCGTTTCAAACCATACTGGAAGGGATGTGTTGGTTATGTGTCTCATGGCATCGGTATCTCCAATTCTTGGAGTAATGATTGTTTTAAACATGGTAAAGTCATCCTAAAAAAAATAATTTCTGGGGAGGTTAGGTTAAATATTTGAATTTGTACTATTGTAAGTATGATTTCCTGTATAAGTATTATTCGTTGTTGTATTATTTGAATTGTTAGTATAATTGGTTTTTGGAGTTGTGCTTACTACAGTCTTAGGAATATTTAATTGTACCGTGATGTTGTTTGCTACAAAATTGTCTTCATGGATACAATTAATGGTATCTAAGGGGGAAGTTAAGGATGTGGGAAGAATCTGTTTGCAGTAGTTTTCTCCTACATGATTAATTCCACATACAACTCCGCAACCCAAAGCTAGAAAGCTAACTAATAATACTACAACAAATCCTCCTAATAAGTTTTGTTTCATAGTATCACATTTATACTACTGTAACAGATTTTGCTAAGTTTTTAGGTTTATCTGGGTCAATCGATTTTTCCACACTAATGTGATATGATAATAACTGTAAATCAATTATGTATAATAATGGTGCAATAATCTCATCAATGGTTGAATTGAATAATAATTTATCTTCAACATCATCAATTTGAGTATCATTTTCCGCACCAAGTAAAATCATGTTGGCTCCTCGAGCTCTAATTTCCTGTAGGTTGTTGAATGTCTTTGCATAGCTTGCACCAGGTGGTAATATACCCACAACAGGTATTCCCTCTTCTATTAAGGCTAATGGGCCGTGCTTTAGTTCACCTGCAGGATAACCTTCAGCGTGGATGTACGTAATTTCTTTAAGTTTCAGTGCTCCCTCTAATGCTGTTGGGTAATTGAAACCACGTCCTATATAGAAGAAATCTTTTGCACTTTTGTACCTTTTAGCAATTTTCTTGATTTCTTCCTCTCTGTCAAATGATTCGAGTGATAATTCATGTATGCTATGTAACTTTTCGATTAATTCTTCGTTTTCACCCAGGTGTGCAACTAACAGGTAGATACATATTAATTGACTAAGGTACGTTTTTGTGGCAGCCACACCTATTTCTGGTCCTGCACGTGTGTAAATTACGTGGTGTGCTTCACGTGTGATTGAACTACCTACAACATTCACTATTGCCAAAGTTTCAGAGACGGGTTTGGCTACTTTTAATGCTTTGATGGTGTCTGCTGTTTCACCGGATTGTGTAATGAATATTACAAGGGTATGGTCATCCAACGTTTTTTGGAAATATTCAAATTCACTAGCTAATATGACTTCTGTAGGTATTCCTAACTGTGTTTCAATCAGATATTCCCCTACCAATGAAGCATGATAACTTGTTCCACAAGCTACAAAGTATATTCTATTGAAGTTTTTGAATTTGCTTACAATTTCTTTAATTTTTTCAGATTCAAATAACGTATCTTTAATTACTTGAGGTTCTTCAAAAATCTCTTTTAACATGAAATGGTCGTAACCATCTTTTTCAGCCATTTCCGGATTCCAATCGATAGTTTTGATTTCTTTTTCTAATGGATTCAAATTAATGTCCATTATGGTTACTTTATCTTTTTCTAATTGGATGATTTCTTTATCTTCGAGATAAATGACTTTTCTTGTTTCATTTAGTATTGCCGGCACATCTGAAGCTAAGAAATTTCCATTGTCGGATACTCCAACAATTAACGGACTTTCATTACGTGCACCAATTATTTTATCCGGTTCTTCCGTACTGATGACTGCTAATGCGTATGATCCTATTAATTTTTTTATAGCTAGCTGTGTGGATTTTAATAGGTCATTTCCTTCTTTCATGAATTTTTCAATAAGGTGTGGTATTACTTCAGTATCTGTTTCTGATTTGAATATATGTCCTTCTTGTATAAGTTCCTGTCTTAATTCTTTGAAATTTTCAATAATACCATTGTGTACAACACTAATTTTATTATCACAGTCACAGTGTGGGTGTGCATTTTCTTTTGTTGGGTTTCCATGGGTTGCCCATCTAACATGTGCTATTCCAATGTTTCCATCAATATCAGTTAGTTTTATCTCATCGTCTACTTCTTTAATTTTTCCGCTACCTTTCTTTACGTTTATAGTATCAGTTACTGTAGCAATTCCAACCGAATCATATCCTCTATATTCTAGTTTTTTTATAGATTCGATTATGGTTGGTGCGACTTTCTTATCCAGTATACATCCTACTATTCCACACATGACTAATCACCTAAAATAATAATTCATAAGTATATTTTATCTTTTTATTATATTATTATATATTATTTAATTCATATATTATAATACTTATCATTAACAAAGATAATAGTAAATAAAGAAGATATCAATATTATTTTTTAAATTATATCTTTCAAAAATTATTGTGGAATTTAAAATGACTGACGTTAATAGAGAATTACTTTATGCAGGTAAAGCTAAAGATATTTATAAATCTGAAAACGAAAACGAAGTAATAATTAAATTTAGAGATGACATTACTGCAGGTGACGGTGCTAAAAAGGATAACCTAAGTAACAAGGGATATTGTAATGTTTTAATCTCAGCAAAATTATTTAAAGTTTTAGAAGAAAATGGAATTGATACTCAGTATATTGAATTACTTTCTTCTGATGAAATGCGTACAAAATCTCTTGAAATGATACCTTTAGAAGTAATTTGCAGAAATATTGCTACTGGAAGTTTATTAAAAAAATATCCTTTCGAAGAAAATCAAAAATTAGATCCTCCTGTAATGCAATTTGATTATAAGAACGATGAATATCATGACCCTATGTTAAATGACAGTATAATTAAGGCATTAGGTATTGCAACACAAGAAGAATTGGATAACATTAGAGAAATAACATTAAAAATCAATAAAATATTGTCTGAATTCTTAATTGAAAGAGGCATTATTCTAGTTGACTTTAAATTAGAATATGGAAAAGATTCTGAAGGTAATATAATTCTTGGTGATGAAATCAGTCCGGATACTACCAGACTATGGGATTCTGAAACCTATGAAAATTTCGATAAAGACATTTACAGAAAAGGTGAAGAAGGGGTTGTTGACGCTTACTTAAAAGTTGTTAACTTAGTATTGTCTGATGAAGAAAAAGAAAAATGGAATGTTGAACAAATATAATTTTATTTAGGAAGGATTAATTATGAATTATAATGTTGAAGTGAAAACAAGTTTAAAGAAAGGTATGTTAAATCCGGAAGCATCAACAATAGAAAAAGCATTAGCTTTACTTAATTTTGAAGTAAAAGATACAAATACTATTAATATTATTCAATTCACATTAAATGCAGAAAACAAAGATGATGCTTACGCACAAGTTGATGAAATGTGCCAAAAATTATTATGCAATCCTGTTATTCATGATTACGAAATAAACATAAGCGAGGAATAAGATTGACGGATGTATCTGATGTAAATGTAGGTATTATTAGATTCCCTGGTACTAACTGTGACAGGGATATTGAATATGCAGTAAACCTTGTAGGTGCAAATGCTAATTATATCTACTGGAATGAAACAGACTTGTCTAAAATGGACGTAGTAATAATTCCCGGCGGTTTTTCATATGGGGATTATCTAAGAGCAGGTTCAATTGCAGGTATTACACCAATTATCAATTCAATTAAGGAATTTGCCAATGATAATAATCCTGTTCTTGGAATATGTAATGGTGCACAAATTCTTGGTGAAATCGATTTGGTTCCTGGTGTTTTTATTGAAAATGAAAATGCTAAATTCATTTGTGAAAGCAAAAAGCTCAAAATTAACACTACCAGAACACCGTTCACTAAATTATATAAAAAAGGAGAAGTAATTGACTTGCCTATTGCTCACAAAGAGGGAAGATATTACACAGAAAACCTTGAAGAGCTATATGATGATGATCAGATTGTATTAACATTTGAAGATGGTAATCCTAATGGTTCTTTGGATGCAATTACTGGTGTTTGTAATAAAGAAGGAAATGTTGTTGCCGTAATGCCTCACCCAGAAAGAGCAGTTGAAGAATTGTTACGTTCAAAAGATGGTTTAAAATTCTTTGAAAGTTTTTTAGACTAAATTCTAATTACTTTTTTTAATCTTTTTTTGAAAATAGTTGATAATTTTTTTATTTATAACATTTTCTGAATCAATTTTATTTAATAATAATAATTACAATATATAATAATATTATAATTAAAAAACTAATAGGTATGATATATAATGACAGTATATATGATTGGTGCAGGTCCGGGGGATCCTGATTTAATAACAGTTAAAGCAGTAAAAATATTAAAAGAAGCTGAAGTAGTATTATATGATAGTTTAGCTAACGATGTGTTATTGGACTATGCTCCGGATGATGCAGAATTAATTTATGTGGGAAAAAGGGCTGGAGAACATTACAGAAAACAACCCGAAATAAACGAATTGTTAATTGAACAAGGTAAAAAATACGATAAAGTTGTTCGTTTAAAAGGTGGGGATCCCTTCATATTTGGTCGTGGTGGAGAAGAAGAATTAGCATTACTTAAAGAAGGGATTAATGTAGAATTTGTCTCCGGTATTAACTCAGCAATCGGTTCAGCTACAGGGATAGGTTTACCACTAACTCATAGAGCTATCGCAACTAGTTTAACATTAGTAACCGGTCACGAAGATCCACAAAAAAATGAAAAACAGGTTAACTGGGATTATACTGCCGACACTATAGTTGTATTCATGGGTGTAGGATTACTTAAGCATTATGTTCCAAAAATATTAAAATACAAATCACCAGATACACCTGTATGCGTAATTGAAAACGGTACATTACCTAATCAAAAGATTATTACAGGTACTTTGGCAGATATTACAGAAAAACGTATTAAACCACCTGCATTGGTTATCATTGGTGAAGTTGTAAATATTTACAAAGAATGTGAAGAATTAAGGAGTAAAATCGAATAATGTCATCAAATGGTTTTAACAATAAAAATATTGTTGTAACAAGGCCTGTTGAACGATCTGAATCATTGGCAAAAATAATTCGTGAAAAAAATGGGGTTCCGATTATTGTTCCTACATTAGAATTACAATTGGTTGAATCCGATGAATTGAAATATATTGCGGAAAATATTGGGGAATATGACTGGATCATTTTTACTTCACCCGCAGGAGTAAAGTCATTTTTCAATGTGTATTCTAATGACAATATTCCTTCAAAAATAGCAGTAATTGGTGTTAAAACTGAGGAGATTTTAGCGGAATATGGTGAATCTCCCGATTTAATACCGGACAATTTTACTGCAGAGGGTCTTCTTGAATCATTCAGTTCTATCGATTTAGATGGTAAAAGAGTAGCACTTCCACGAACTTTAAGTGCTAGAAAAGTTTTACCTGAAGGTTTGGAGGGGTATGGTGCTATCGTTACTATCGCAGAAGCTTATACTTCAAGTATACCAAGGGATACAAGCAATATCATAAAATTAATGAATGATATTATAAATAATGATGTTGATATAATAACATTCACCAGTCCCTTGACAGTAAAAAATCTATTAGAAGTAATTAAAAACGAAGAACCTGAAAAATATGACACCTTCTTGGAAAAATTAAGAACTAGTGTTACTGTAGGTTCTATAGGTCCGATTACGGGTAATGTTTTAAATGAATATGAAATTCCTGCTATTGAACCAAATCGTTATACAGTAAAAGACATGATTAATGCATTATTAGCAAATATGTAATACAGAGGTAATTAAATGAAAACAATGGTATGGCCTGTATATATTAATTCAGATTGCTCACGTAAAGAAGGTCGTATGTTATCTCTTGAAGAAGCAGTACCTGAACCTAAAGTACGTGAAATAGGTCAAGCTTTACGAAAATTAAAAATACAATATGTTGTTGAAAATAATAAATCTTTTCCAGCATCCTGGTGGGAAAGATCAGGACGAGTAGTTGTAGAACATGAATATCCAACAAAATTAGAATTGTTACGTAAAATTGCAAATACTATTAAGACTTCTCGTCTTACAAAATAAACTTTTTTTTCTATTTTTTAGGGGCTTATTATGAGTTCGGTTATTAATAATAATTTTGAAGAATCTAGAAATCACATGGAATTGCTATTAAACAAGGCAAAAGATAAAATCTTGGATGCGGAAGATGTTACAATTTATTCACATACCGATTGTGATGGAATAACTGCAGGTAGTATATTGTCTTCTATAATGGATAAATTGAATATAGACCATACGGTAAATTTTGTTGAAATAAACGAAGTTGAAACATTGGAAACAGATACCGATTTAACTATTATTTCGGATTTGGGTGCTGGTCAAAATGTTTCAAACTTATGTACAAATTCTAATTCTTCGGTGATAGTATTGGATCATCATCCTCCTATTCGACAATTGGGGACAAAACTTAAGGGGGATTTAATTGAAATAAATCCTAATTATTATGGGTTGGATGGTTCTTATACAATATCAGGTGGGGGATTATCCTATTTGTTAGCAAAAACATTTCATTTCTATGATTTGAGTTGGATGGGTATTTTAAGTGCAGTGGGGGATATGCAAAACACTATGACCGGAAAACTCAGAGGTTTGAATACAGAAATACTGCATGATGCAACTGAAGTTGGTTGTGTGGACTATGTGAATGATTTGCTGTTATATGGTCGACATACCCGGCCTTTATTTGTAGCATTATCTTACTTCGGAGATATTCATTTACCAATAACAAATAATAGGAATGAATGTATTCATTTTTTAGAAAACTTGGATATTCCTGTTAAAAATGATTTGGGAACAGTACGTTATCTTTGTGATTTGAACATGAATGAGAAAGCGAAGTTGTTTAATGAATTATTGACTATGATGACTCGGGAAGTGCCCGATAAATATGTCAAGTATGTTCCAAAATTAATATCCGGTGAATCATATGAGTTTACGTTTGAAGAGGATTATACTCCATTTAAAGATGCTAGTGAATACAGTACGGTAATTAATGCTTGTGGACGAAATGGTCGTCATGAATTGGGTATGGAAGTTATAAAAGGAAACAGGGATAATATTGCAGGAGAACTCGAAACTCTTGTTAAAGATCATAAAAGGTACTTGGCTCAGAATTTATCTAGAATTCAGGAAGACAATAATGTGGAAATATTGGAGAATATACAATATTTTAATGGTGAAGGAATAAGACCTAGTGTTGTAGGCACTATTGCCGGAATGTTACTTAGTAACTATGATTGGCAAAAACCAATAGTGGGTTATACACCTATTGATTCTGATGAACCCGGCTATAAGGTTTCTTTGAGGTGTTCCCGATTATTGGGATACGAGGGAGTACATTTCGGGAATATAGTAAGGGATATTTCAGAAAAATGTGGAGGTTCTGGTGGCGGACATAGTGTTGCATGTGGAGCATATATTCCAGAGGATAATATGGACCATTTCCTTCAATTATTAAATAATTCTGTGAATATCGCTTAAACAATTAATCATTTCTATTTTCCATCTTTTTTAGAGAATTTTATTAAAAATTAAACATGTTTTTAAGATAATTCTTTTTCTATAAAAGTTTAAATAAAATCAATAATATATTAATTAATAAGAATTGAATTTTTTTTACACATATATAAGGTAACTATAAGGGGCATAAGAATGAGAATTTTCAAGAATAAAGGAGAATTTACAAAGTTCCAAATATTGGCAAAAATAGCTCAACAAGAGCCACATCTTAAACAAAAAGATATTGCGGAAGAATTAGGGATTACTGTTCAGGCAGTTTCTGAAAACATAAAAACGCTAGTAAAAGAAGGTTATGTTGAAACAGGTAGTTCAAATTTCCGTTACAAAATAACAAAATACGGTATTGATAAAGTAAAAACAGAAGCAATAAACTTAAAAGCATATTCAGACATGGTATTAAACACCATGAATGGTTACAAGTCCATATGGCCTGCAATTGCTGCTGAAGATTTACATCAGGGTGAACAAGTTTGGTTAAATATGGATGATGGAATACTGTATGCAGATACTGAAGATAAATCTGGTGCATATGCAGAAGTATTTAGTGATGCATTGGAAGGTGAAGATGTAACCTTAATTAACTTGGGTGGAGAAATAGATTTAGTTCCTAAAGATGTAGTTATTGTAAAAATACCACCTATCTCCGAAGGTGGATCACGTGTATGTGATATGGATAAAATTCAAGAAATCTATTCTCAAGAATTTGATAGAATTGGCGTATTAGGTACTAGTGCAAGAGCAATTACTAACAGCTTAAATGTATATCCTGACTTTGAATTTGCAACTGCAAGCGCCACTGCAAGTGCTGCTGAAAAAGGATTACGTGTATTGGTATTTTCTGTAGGAAAAATGACTAACAGAATCATTTCAAAACTTGAAGAAAAAGGTATTGTATATACTATTGAAGATGTTAAAAAAGTATAATCTTCATTTATAACTCTTTTTTTTAAAACTATTTTTTGTATTTTATTCCACTTGTGTTAATTTTTGTAATTATACAGTCTTCAACACTAATGTCCGGACTATAAGATAAACTAAACGCAGTATTTCCCAACATGGCCATGGAAGAACCGATAGTCTCTTCATCCATTATTTCTAAAATTTCTAACAGTTCATCACTTATTAATTCGGCATCAGTCGAAAACTTTCTGGATAACCTTATAAAATTTTCATGGTTGGGATTATTTAATAACTGATTGAGTAATTTATTACCGCTCTGATTAATTCTCTTTTGATAGAGGGGATTTTCAATTATATCTCCTGTGTTTAAGGAACCTAATGTTTTTGTAATTACATAGATTGGTTTGGTGATTAATATTTTATCAACTTTTGCATATACTGGTGAACCCTCTTTTAACCTAACAACACAGCCACCATGCATCTCGGAGATTACATCACCTAAACCGCTGGATTCAGCAATTTCCGTTAAATGTGCAATTTCACCAGCTTCATTAAATGTAATGTCCTTATTTAACAATTGGGGTAAAGTAAAACTAATACCTAGAGCAAAACCAGCACTAGTTCCAAAACCTGCACTAATAGGTAAAACAGTATTATGATTGATGGTAATATCGTATTCATCCAAGTTTAGATTGAAACGATTTTTAATAATATCTACACATCGGAGACTAATGGTATTTAATAAGTCTTCTTTACCGTTAAGTGTAATTTTTAAATTACCGGAACCATCTTCAACAATGGTTTCTGTTTCGACACCTTCATCTAATGCAATACCTGCACCTTTGGATCCTTTAAATATTGGATTTTCATTTTGAATTATTTCAAAAAAACCAGTAATATGTGCTGGTACAAATACTCTAAGTTTTTTAATCATATATTTATTTATATTTTTCATTTCATAAATAAAATATAGAAAATAACAAAATAATTTATTGTCATAGGAGTATTATTTAATGTCTGAAAATAAAAGAATTGACTTACACACTCATAGTTTATTTAGTGATGGGGAATTATTACCCTCAGAATTAGTAAGACGTGCAGATGTAATAGGCCACGATGCCATAGCCATTACAGACCACGTTGATGCTTCAAACATAGAAGTTGCATCAAAAATTGCAGAAGCAGTAAATGATATAAGGGATAATTGGGATATTACAGTAATTCCCGGAGTGGAAATTACACATGTACCTATAGAAGTTATCGACAAATTAGCCAATAAAGCAAGAAGTTTTGGTGCAGAAATTATTGTTGTGCATGGTGAAACAATAGTGGAACCGGTCAGACCTGGAACAAACAGAATGTCTGCAGAATGTCCTGAAGTGGATATTATTGGGCATCCTGGTTTAATCACTGAGGAAGAAGTACAAATTGCAGTAGATAACGATGTATCCTTAGAAATAAGTGCACGTGGTGGACATTGTCTTGGAAATGGTCACGTAGCAAAATTAGGTTTGGAATATGGTGCTAATCTGGTATTGGATACTGATACTCATGCACCAGGGGACCTGATTAATTATGAATTAGCAGAAAGAATTGCAAAAGGGGCAGAAATTCCGGAAGAAGAAGTTCCTAAAGTATTAAAGGATAATCCAAGAAAAATCCTTAAAAAACATGGAATAATATAATATTCCCATACTCTTTTTTTTAATGGATAAATAAAAGTTAATGGTCATAAATGACCTTGTAATTTAATACTACGTCTTCATCTATTTTTTCTATTCCTTTAAGTTCTAGTTTTACACATTCGTCCTGTTTGAAACCTTCACCATCAACGAATGTTTTGGATTTTTTTCCACCGAGTATTTTTGAACCAATACATATAGATATTTCATCAATTAATTCTTCTTTAAACATAGAAAAGTTTAAAGTTGAACCTCCTTCCAATAATATTGAAGATATGCCCATATCATATAGTTTATTCAGTGCTTCTTTTAAGTTAACGTGATTATCTCCACAGACTATGACAGTAGATTTTTTTTCCAGTTTATCAATATTCTCTTGTGGAGCTTCATTGGAAACTAATATGATGGTTTTTGCATCATTATTTAAAACAAGTGAATCCAGTGGGGTTCTTGCTTTGCTATCTACAATTATCCTCACGGGATTTTCTTCCTTATTGGCCTCAATTTTGTGGATGGTCAGTTTGGGATTGTCTATTAAAACGGTATTGATTCCAACCATAATGGCATCAAATTCTTTTCTAAGATGGTGAACTCTTATCAAGTCTTTCTTGCAGGAAATCTTCATGGAAGAATTTTCTGTAGCAATTTTACCATCAACGGTCATTGCAGAATTTAATAATACATATGGTTTCAAGGGATACACCTACTCATAGTCAACTTTTAATGCTCTAAGAGTGTTAATAATATTTTCAGCATTTCTTACGGCATTAATTAATACTTCTTTAAATCCTTCTTTAATCAAAGCATCGTTTTGTATTACCCATAATATTAAATCAGGGTGTTCTGTAAGGGTTAATTCACTAAATGGAATTTCACGTGGATTTTGATCGGTAAAAATTGCGATGCGTTTTTCATTATCAACTTCAATTGCTTTAATGGTAATCATTAATTCATCGCTCTGTACACTGAAATAGTCACCAACCTGTGCTAAGTCTTTAACAGAATCTTCAATGTTTTTTAAATCGCATCTAATTTTATCTTCGTATTCTTTTCTTTTTTCTGCATATAATTTAAGCATATCATCTTGACTCATAATAACAATTCCTAGAGATTATAAACTTTAATTGCATTCTTTTCGGTTTCTTTTTCAATTTCTTCAAAGGAAATTTTTTTAGTTCTTTCAATTCTTTCAATGGTTTTGCGAATATTCAAAGGTTGATTGGCTTCACCTTGGACTGGTGACAAGTAAGGACTATCAGTCTCAGTCAACATATTTTCCAGTGGGACTGCTTTAATGTTCTTTTTATGTTTTTTAGAGAATAAGGCATTTGTTGCAAATGAAATGTAGTATCCACAATCCACGGCATCAATTGCTGTTTGTTTGCCGCCACTGAAACAGTGAAATATTACATCGGGGATGTTCGGATATTCATTAACAATATCCAGTGCACGATGTTCAGCTTCTCTGACATGCAACACTATTGCTTTATCGTATTCTGAAGCCACTTCCAATAATTTATGAAAACGTTCATGCTGTCTTTTTAATTCATCTTCAGGTCTACTTTCAGAGTAATCAAGCCCTATTTCACCGATAGCTTCAATATTATCAATATTTTCAATAATCTGTTGTATGGTTTTTTCACAGGTTTCTTCATCATCCCTGCCTGCATATACGGGATGATAACCCATTGTAGTTTTTAAAAAACCATCATATTTTTCTTTAAGCAGCAATGATTTTTCGTTACTTTCTATACTTGCTCCGGAATCGACAACATATTTAAATTCTTTCTTAGTTTCTTCTATGAGTTCATCCCTATTTTCATCAAAGTCTGCAAAGTTTAAATGACAATGTGAATCAATCATTATATCTTCCCCTTATTTTCCAAATCTTCTTTGTCTTTGTGTATATGATCTTATTGCTCTTAAAAAATCAACCTTTCTTAGTTCTGGCCATAAACTGTCTGTGAAATATAACTCGGAATAGGAGGACTGCCATAGTAAAAATCCACTTAAACGTTCTTCTCCACTGGTACGGATAACAAGGTTTGGATCGGCTAATCCTGCAGTATATAAGTTATCGTTAATCATTTCTTCATCAATATCTTCAGGATTTAATTCTCCATCTTGAACTTTTTTAGCAATTTTTTTAAATGCATCCACTATTTCTACCCTACCATCGTATCCCATAGCAATATTAATCAATCGTTTATCATAGTTTTCAGTAGACTTTTCCGCATCTTTAATTGCATCCCTAACATCTTGTGGGAATAAATCCAATTTTCCCACAGCTTTTAATTGTACCTCATTTTTGTGGATTTTCTTATTGGTACTTATGCTAAGGAAGCTGTCAACAAACAGCTGCATTAAATCATTAACTTCTTCTTCGGACCTTTTAAAGTTTTCCGTTGAAAAAGCGTATACTGTAACAATATTTATACCTAAATCTATACACCATTCAAGTACGTTCTCTAATGTGTCAACTCCACGTTTATGGCCTTCTATTGCACTTACATTTCCTTGCATTTTGGAAAAACGTCTATTTCCATCCATAATGATAGCAACATGCTTCGGTATTTTGTCTTTATCCAGGTGCCGTGAAATGTACCATTCATAAATGGAGTATACAGGTTGTAATAAAATCATTTTACAGTCTCCTCATTCTTTTTTTCTAATAGTGTTCTCATTAAATTAATGGAGTTGATGTAACCTTGTGTACTTTGTGAACGTGATGTATCTATAAACAAAGTAGGCTGGTTTAATGTTAATGCACCATTACTTTTTATTCCTGCTACTAACACTAAGCTTCGAAATATAATGTTTCCTGTTATCCCGTCAGGTGCTATGATTATGTTAGCCTTGTCTTTCAGAGCTTCCTCTATTAGAATATAATAATGTTTAATGTCGTATTCGTCTTGCAATTGTTTTACAATTTCTTCACAATCATCAATACTTTGGTCAATTTTCGGACTTCTTCCTCTATCGTCTTTTCTTCCACCGGATATCAATGCTATTTTTGCTTTTTCACCTAAAGATGTTATCGCCTTTGAACATTCTTTAACGATTGTAATTTTTGATGAAATTGAATCCCCCTCATCAATTCCAACAGGAGCTAAAAGAAACTTATGCCCCTCTTTTTCCAGTAGGGAAGCTCTAAATAAATCCGGAAATTCCTTTTTTAAATCCATCACTATGTTGGATTTAAGTGAACCTCTGATAACTCCATCTATTTCCGGATCTTTTAAATAATCAAGTAATTCCTCATTAGATTTTGCTATGTAAATTTTAAATGGAAAATGTTCTACTGCTTTTAAAACATTATCGTTCTCACCGAGTCCAATTGCAATTTTCATTATATTACCTAATTCTTAAAATGTTTTATAATAATATATTTTCTCTTTAATTAAATATTAAAAATTTTCTAAACAACATTTTTTTTCTAATAAGTTAGTTGATTATAACTTATAAGAATACTTTTTAAAAAAAATAAATAATGGAATTATAGTTTTTTAAATGCTAATTCCATTGCTTCTAATGTTTTATCCAAATCTTCTATTGTATGTTTGCCTGATAAAAAGCCACATTCGTATTGTGATGGTGCAATGAAAACACCATTTTCTAATAATGTGTTGAAGTATTTTAAGAATCCATCTGCGTCTGCCAGTTTTGCGGTTTCATAATCATATACTTCTTTATCAGTGAAGTATACCTGTGTCATTGATTCGACACCATGTAATTGGAAATCAATATTTAAATCTGTTAAAATATTTTTCATTCCATTTCTTAGATATTCTCCTTTATCATGTAGGTCTTTGTAAAATTTATCATCTAATAACTTCAATGCAGTTAGTCCACCATTAATTGACATAGGATTTCCACTGAATGTACCTGCTTGGTATATTGAACCACTAGGTGCAAATTGTTCCACATATTCTCTTTTTCCTGCAATAGCACCGATAGGGAATCCACCACCCAAGATTTTACCGAAAGTTACTAAATCTGGTGTAATTTTATAATATTCTTGTGCTCCACCTTTACTTAATCTGAAACCAGTGATTACTTCATCAAATATTAATATGATATTGTTTTCTTCAGTAATTTCTCTTAAAAATTCTAAGAAACCTTCTTTAGGAGGTATACAACCAACATTACCCATAATAGGTTCTAAAATTATACATGCAATTTCATCTTTATTTTCATTAATAACTTCACAAATTGCTTCCTTGTTGTTGAATGGTACAATTATGGTATTTTTGGTGGCATCTTCAGGTACTCCTGGTGAATCAGGTTTTCCTGCTAATCCGGAACCACCTTTTACAAGAACTGCATCATGTGCACCATGGTATGCACCTTCAAATTTAATTATTTTGTCTCTATTGGTTACTCCTCTTGCTAATCTGATAGCACTCATGGTAGCTTCTGTTCCACTGTTAACAAAACGAACCATTTCTGCACATGGGACTCTGTCAATAACTTCCTTGGCTAATAAAACTTCTTTTTCAGAAGGTACTCCATAAGCTGTACCTAATTCTAATTGTTTTTTGGATTCTTCTACAATAACTTCATTGGCGTGTCCTAATATAAGAGGTCCGTAACCTAAACAGTAATCAATGTATTCATTACCATCAACATCGATTAATTTAGAACCTTCAGCTTTTTCAACAAAAAACGGATAGGGTTTAAAAGCCCTTATGGGGGAGTCTACTCCTCCAGGAAGGTAATTAACAGATTCTTCATATATTTTTTTAGATTTTTCATTATTCAATTTTTTATCTCCTTAATCTTTTTTCCTAATATTTAATAATGAGTTAATAATAGCTACTGCTATAGGGGTTCCTCCTTTAGGTCCGGTTGTAATCACATTAGGAATGTTTGTTTGTGATAAAACTTCTTTGGAATCAGCTGCTCCTACAAAACCTACTGGAACACCAGCTACAGCTCTTGCATCCATTTGTCCTTCTTCAACTAATCTAATAACTTCAAATAATGCTGTAGGTGCATTTCCAATAGCAACTACTCCTTTAAAGCCATCTTCAGCCGCAATTCTCATAGCTGCTGCTGAACGTGTAATCTCTTCTTTTTTAGCTAATTTTACTGCTCTTTCATCTCTAATATAACACATTACTTCTCCATCGTAACGGGTTATTCCTGATTTAACCATATTTATGTCTGTAAGAATATCTTCTTTTTTATCAAAACAGTCCAATGCAGTTTCAACAAAGGTTGGTGATATTTTAACTAATTTTGCGTATTCGGGATCAGCTGTTGAATGAACAACTCTTTCAACAATATCTCTTTCTTCGTAAGTTAAATCTTTAGTTTCTTCATCGATTAATGATTTGATAATTTCTCTGCTTTTGTTAGCAATATCATAGCCTGGTTTTGTTGATGCACCCATATTATACATCCATTTCACGTCCTTCAATAATAATTATAATTTATTTTAACTTATTTATTTTCAAATGTTGTTATTATATATGAATGACTAATTAATTATCTTTTTCTAATGAATTTTTCAATCAATTTTGTTTGCTTTTAACCATTTTTGATTATTTAAAATTATAAATTAATACTATCCAAAAGTAAATTACTAAAAAAAGGTAATACAAATATAAATTTAATTTGTAGTTAATGACATTATTTAATGGTATTTTGATAACATGATAATATTAAGACGTAACAAGAAGAACATTGAATTATATCCTATAGGTCCAGCAAAAGGTGCTTTAAACAGTGAACGCAAACCACTGTTTTACAGTTATTTTAAAATAAGGGAAGTAAATGGAAAGCTTAGACCATATCGTTTTATCATTCAACAGGATAACCTTGAAACACTTAAATCACCAAAAGAAGTAATAAAAGTCTTAAGAAAACAAAATGTTCTATTAGCTACAAAAGATGAAGATTTAGAAAAGATGCTAAATTCTTTAAACATTTCCTATAAATACACACACATATGCAGACATTGTACTTTTGAAGGTACAATCACCATATTAAAGAAATCATCTTCTTATAAATTATACAATGAATATATTTGTAAAAAATGTGCAGAAAAGGAAATTAAAAGAATCATGGAATTAAAGGGATATGATGAAAAATCATTTTCTAGTTTTAAAAAATTATTGGCTAAAACAAATAATCTTGAAAAAGTTCTACAAATCTTTGATCCAAAGTTTAATCCAGTAAAGAATGATGAATTAACAATATATGATAAAATCAAAGTAAAGAAAACAAAATATCCCAAAATTACAATTAATCAGTTGAAGATTCCACATCCATTAAAAAAGATTTTATCTAAAAAGGTTAAACATTTACTGCCGATTCAAATCTTATCATTAAATGCAGGTCTGATGAAAAATCAGAATTTGCTGGTTGTTTCTGCAACTGCATCTGGTAAAACGTTGGTGGGTGAATTGGCGGGTATACCAAAGGCAATGAAGCACCAAAAATTCATTTATTTAACACCGTTGGTTGCATTGGCTAACCAGAAATATCGTGACTTTAAGAAACTCTATAAACCTTTAGGTTTAAAGGTTGCTATAAAAGTGGGTTCAAATCGTGTTAAAGCTAAAGGTGAATTAACAATATCCAACAAGTCAGTAAAAAATGCAGACATAATAGTTGCAACATATGAAGGATTGGATTTCTTGTTGCGTTCTGGAAATTATCATCAGTTGAATGGTGTCGGAACAGTAGTTATTGATGAAATTCATATGCTTGATGAGCAAGAAAGAGGACCCAGATTAAATGGTCTGGTAAAACGTTTGTTAACAATATTCCCTTCAGCACAGCTGATTGGTTTGTCTGCTACAGTAAAAAATTCAAAACAAATTGCTGATGATTTTAATATGAAGCTGGTTGAATATAAGGAAAGACCAGTTCCATTAGAACGTCATTTGATATTTACTAAAAATGAATTTGAGAAGAAAGATTTGCTGGGTAAACTTGCTAGAAAGGAATTTGAATCAAAATCCTCTAAGGGTTATAAAGGACAAACAATAATATTCACAAACTCTCGTAGAAAAACGCATTCCATTGCTCAACAGGTGGAGAAAAAAGGTATATCAACTGCAGCTTATCATGCAGGATTGTCCTATTCTAAAAAGGTCAAAATAGAAAAGGATTTTGCTAATCAAAAAATCTCAACAGTAGTAACTACAGCAGCTTTAGCAGCTGGAGTGGATTTCCCGGCATCACAGGTATTATTTGAAACTTTACGTATGGGAAACAAATGGTTAACAAACAATGATTTTTCACAGATGTTGGGACGTGCAGGAAGGCCGACATACCATGATATGGGTAAGGTATACCTCCTTCCGGAATTGGGAAAGGAATTTGAAAATGAGTCTGAAGAACAGAGGGCTATTGACCTGTTGGACAGTGATGTTGATAATATCATAGTGGAATACAGTGAAGATGACACTGTGGAACAGGTATTGGCAGATATTTCTGCAATAAAGAATCCTAAAATTAAGGATTTGGAATCAAAATATGATAAAATAGAGACTCCCATAGTCTTTGAGGAAGTATTAAACACGTTATTGGACAAAAAATTAATAATGCAACACAATAAGGATAAGGGGGTATATGTTCCCACAAAATATGGAAGAGCAACTTCGGTATCATTCTTGGATGTCAACAAAGCGGAGTACATAAGGAAACATTTGAAGAAGAATCCCTTATTGATTGTTGAACATATTGAACCATTTGACAGTGCATATATCAGCAACAGGCTGGCAACTAGATTGTCTAATGTTTTAAAAACTAATGTGGGTTCAAGATTATTCTCTGATTCTACCAGGGACATAATCACTTCGGGGGATACCTTAGCAAAAATTGATGATCAATACGCGGATAAATTGATTTCTTTCCAGATAGACTTCATGTCATGTGAATGTCAGGAAAGACCATTCTGTAGTTGTTTGGAAAGAAATGTTTCAGATAAAATTATTAAGCAACGCCTGAATGGCTGGAGTCCTAACGCCATCAGTAAATATTTCATGACAAACTATGATATACACATTTATCCCGGAGATATATTCAGCTGGTTGGATAGTGTGATACGTATGTTGGAAGCAATATCTAGAATTAGTTTAGCTTTCAATAACAAAAATACAAGCAATAATTGTAAACGTTTAATTAAAAAAATAGAACAGGGAAGGTAGTTAAATTAATGATTTAATATCATTAATAATCTTTTTTTCTGCATTATCCAATAATTGTTCTCCAAAGTTTGCATCGACAGTAAAACCCTCTTTTTCTATTGTTTTAGCTTCCTTGTCGATGATTGGTTCATTTTCACGTGCTAGTTTAAGTCCAACCATACCTACTTCTGGATGTTTATCAAAGTTTCCATGTTCGTCAATTTTACTTTCATCGATAAAGCCCAGTACTTTTCCCATTGATAATTCACCAGTACATGCATGGGGACCTTCATTTTCTATGATTGAATTATTGAATATGATTTCCAGATTGGTTTTTTCAGAAATACTATCAATTTCATCTATTATTAGATTATTTCCACCATGACCGTTAACAATTATGACCTTTTTTATGTTCAATAATTCTCTAGCATTAATTAATTGGGGAATTATTTGCTGATTTATTAGTTCATCTTTTTTAAGATGTATTCCATGCTTCACATAATCGTATTCAGTTGCTCCATAAAATATTCCAAGGAATGTAGCACCAGTTTTTGTAGCAACTTTTAGGGCTATATTGGCTGCAATCTTTGAGTCCGTGTCTATGGGTAATGCCGATCCATGATTTTCTCTATGTGAACCCAGTGCTATAATTCCTATTTCATGTATTCTTTCTGACAATACCTTTCCTGAAGCATATTTGAGTTTTATCTGATTCATTAATTTTTTCCTCTAAATGTTAAGTTCCCAAATAGGATCTCCAACATAATGTAAATTTTCAATAGCTTTACCTTTGTTGTTTTCAATCATTTCCTTACCTGTAATTAAACTAGTTCCTATGGCTAACGGCTTGTGGTGTTGTTCTTCAATAATTACAATTGTTTCTCCTACGTCTATACTTTCATCAGCATCTACAATACCTGGAGACATAATATCGGCACCTTTTATTACAAAGTTTATAGCTCCCATATCTACTGTAGCATATTTTTCTGTTATTTCTTCTTTTATCATTGCATGTAATGTTGGGATGGTTTTATCATCGGTTTGCATTAGTAAAGGTTCGCCATCGATAAGAAGGATGTCCGGAAAATCTTCGATTTTAACTAGCTCAACTTGGGCCTTTTTTGGAATTATATCTTGGAAATTACCTAATTCTTTTTTAATTTCTTTTATTTTCTTATTTTTTAAGAAAAATCGTTTTTTAATTTTCAATTTAATTATCCTCTTTAAATTAGTTGATATTTATTAATTTTTATTTTATTTATTCCTTTTTAATCTTTTATTGAACCATTCCCTATTTATATATACTGATTTATGTATATAACTCTTTGTTGTTATTATTCTTTTATATTTATGTAATAATAATAGATAGCAAGTTATATTAGTTATTACTATTAAATATATAACTAATTATAAATAATTATTTGTTAATCATTAGTTTTTGAGATACATTTAAATATAATCTTAAACAAATAAAAATATATATTATTGATAAGGTGATTAATAGTGAACGATCAAAAAAATAATAACAATACATCTAGACCATTAGATGCATTAGGTAAAGCTTTAAATTCTCAAGTTCTTATCAAACTCAAAGGTGGTAAAGAATTCAGAGGAGCATTACAAAGTTTTGACATGCATATGAATTTAGTACTTAATGATGCTGAAGAACTAGAAAATGGTGAATCTACCCGTAGATTAGGCGTTGTTTTAGTTCGTGGCGATAACATAGTGTACATATCACCAGGATAATTATTTAGAGGACAACTTAGTAGTTTATCTATTAATATTAATCGTCCTTATTAGAAAGTAATACCTGATTTGTTTATATATTAAGGTATAATAAGATATAACGATCGTGTATCTGATTTTGAATAGAATACGTTCTATTCTCTTGTTTTTACCTTTTTTGAAAAAGGTTTATATTTATTAATTTATTTTACACATAAGGGGAGGTTATGTAATGAAAGGAACACCATCATTCGGGAAACGTAATAAAAAGAATCACATAAGATGCAGAAGATGTGGTAGAAACGCTTATAATCCAAATAAAAAATACTGTGCTTCATGTGGATTCGGAAGATCTAAAAGATTACGCCGATACAGTTGGCAAAACAAAAAACCTGTTACAGGTCAAAGATTAAAATAGATGTTTATTAGTGTTTTTTCTAATAAATTATCTCTTTCTTAGCTTTTTTTAATATTAACTTTTTTTCTATTAATTATATTAACTGTTTTCTTGTTTTTCTAATTTAATTCATTATTACTTTTAAAGTTATTGGTAATAGTAAACTAAGTATATAATGTTAAACAAAGATAATAAATAGAATATAATAGTATGGAAAAAATTTAATATTATTATTAATGAATTTTTTAGTTAAAAGAATATTTATTGTTTAAATACATTTATTTAGGATTTGAACAAATCATTTTAAATAAAATTATGTTAGGTGTCGTATATGGCAAAAGTAAAAATTATTGAAACTGCATTACGTGATGCTCACCAATCATTAATTGCTACTAGAATGAGAACAGAAGATATGGTTCCTATTTTAGAAGATATGGATAAAGCAGGATATTTTTCTCTAGAAGCATGGGGTGGAGCAACTTTTGATTCATGTATACGTTTTTTAAATGAAGATCCTTGGGAAAGACTGACAACTTTTAAAGATCATTTACAAAAAACACCAATCCAAATGTTATTAAGAGGACAAAACTTAGTTGGTTACAAACATTACGCAGATGATGTAGTAAAAGCATTTGTAGAAAAATCATATGAAAATGGTGTAGACGTATTCAGAATCTTCGATGCATTAAACGATTCAAGAAACATGGAAATGTCTATTAAAACTGCTAAAGAACAAGGGGCATATGTGCAAGGAACTATTAGCTACACAATCAGTCCGGTACATACCATTGAAAAATATGTTGATTTCGCAAAAGAATTGGCAGCAATGGAATGTGATGCAATAACTATCAAGGATATGGCAGGTTTAATCACTCCTCATGTTGCAACTGATTTAGTAACAGCATTAAAAGATGAATTGGATATGCCTGTAAACTTACATAGTCATTGTACCAGTGGAATGACTTTAATGAGTTATCAGGCTGCAGTAAATGCTGGTGTGGATATGTTGGATACATCTATATCTCCATTTTCAGGAGGAACAGCACAACCACCAACAGAAAGTGTTGTAGCAGCATTGGAAGGCACTGCTTTTGATACGGGTATTGACTTAAAAGTATTGTCTACTATTAAAGATTACTTTGCAGAATTAAATGAAAAATACCAGGCATTATTTGATCCTTTAGCATCAAAAGTAGATACTGATGTATTAATATATCAGGTACCTGGTGGAATGTTATCTAACTTGGTATCACAGTTAAAACAACAAGATGCAATAGACAAATATGAAGATGTGTTGGCTGAAATTCCTAGAGTACGTAAAGATTTAGGTTACCCCCCTCTAGTTACTCCAACAAGTCAAATAGTGGGAGTACAATCAGTAATGAATGTATTGATGGGAGAAAGATACAAAAACGTTACTAAAGAGGTTAAAGAGTATCTCAAAGGATACTATGGTAAATCACCAGCTGATATAAATCAGGAGTTATACAAAGAAGCTATTGGTGATGAAGAAAGAATTACTTGCAGACCTGCTGATTTATTAGAACCTGAACTTGAAAATGCACGTGCTAAATTAGAAGAACAAAACCTAATTAAAAAAGAAGAAGATGTTCTTACTTATGCTTTATATCAAACCGTTGCAGAAAAATTCCTTAAAGGTGAAGCAGTAGCTGAAGAAATTCCTGAACCTAAACATGAATACACAGCTTCCAACATACCAAATTCATATGAAGTGGAAGTTGATGGTGAAGTATTCAGTGTAAAAATATTACCTACCGGTTACATGGAAATGGAACCAAGCACTAAACAGATAAAATCCTCTGTTGAAGGAGCTTTAACATCCGCAATGCAGGGTATGATTGTTAAACTCAAAGTAAAAGTTGGCGACAACATAAACGAAGGGGATACAGTTGCAGTTCTAGAAGCTATGAAAATGGAAAATGATGTAAAAGCAGATAGAGCTGGAAAAGTTACAGAAATCTTTATTGCAGAAGGAGACACTGTTGATAAGGATGATGTTTTAATGGTTATCGAATAACCATTTTCTTTCTATTTTTTGTAAAAAAGAGATGTTACATTATTCAAATATTTTGGTAGCACTCCATTAATTAAAATTAAATCAATATCAAATAAGTCTTTTAATATTTTTTTACTATCCATACCAAGGGATGCATGTGAAAAACGTCTGATTTCTGGATGTTTGCATTCAGAATATAATTCTTTACAATTTTCAGCACAATGATTACATGGTCCTGTCAGGCTTTGTGCCTTTGGATAATCTTTTTCTAATTCCAATACTTTCCGAGTAATTTTTTGTTTTTCTTTGTAAAAAGAATTAAATAGGAATTCTTTCAGTTCCTCTGCAGAATAATTCTTCTCATAATCTTCAGCATTAAAGAATAGTTGTGTCACATAGACATCAACATAATCATATCCTAAAACAAAGTCTTTGATGTCAATATTCACTGGAGAACATGAATAATTTGTATCGTATCTTGGACATTCTTTACAATAACCTTGGACTAAATCAAAATTATAAAATCTGTCGAAGAATTCTTTTGTTGTTAAAGTCTTTTTGTGTTGTATGACTTTATAATCAATATCATCCATAGTAACACTTCTTTTATTTAATATATTCTGTAGGATCCAATATATTCCCACTATCAAATGCTCTTTTTCTACGTTTACAAGATTCACATACACCACAATGTTTTTCTTCACCTGCATAACAGGAATAACTTAACTCCATAGGGGCATTTACTTCATGGCCTTTTAAAACAATATCAACTTTGTTCATATCGATTAAAGGAGCTTTAATTTCAATATCATCAAAGGATCCGTATTTGATGGTTTCATTAAATGATTTCAGATATTCCTTTGAATTATCTGGGAAAGTTATTGCTTCTTCATAATCCCATCCAACGATAATAATTTCGGCATTAATACTTTCAGCAAATGCTAATGCAATACTGCAGAAAACTGTGTTTCTAGCAGGGACCCATACTGCTTTCGCACTTTCAATAGCTTTCTCGTAATTATCTAAATCATCATTATCTATTTCAGGAATTTCGTTATCATTGGTTAACGAAGAATTACTGATTTTCTCTAACCACGGTAAATCAATAACAACATGTTCCATGCCTAACTTTTCACATATAAGTTTTGCATGTTTCAATTCCTGATTAAAACTATGTTGTCCATAATTAAATGTAATGGCTGTTAAATCATAATCTTTTGCATAAATACTGGTTGCAACACAACAATCTAATCCACCGGACAATACACTAATTCCCTTAGCTTTAGACATATTATTCACTTCTTAAAAATTTTTTATAATCCTGTTCAATAAAACTTTGCAAATCTCTTACGGGGATGCCTGTTTTATCGGATAACTTTTTAACATCATCATATTCTGGAGTGGATTTAATAATTTTATCACCAATTTGACCAATCTTAAATCTTACCTCTTCACTTTCACCATTTATTTCAACACTATGAAGAACATTTTCCCTTATTGCAACACCTCTATGAACATAAGGTAACATTCTTACACCCAAAGTTCCAGTTTCTTCCATGAGAACTTTGACTAAATGTTCGGCATCATTATTCTTAGATATGACCTTAACAATATGTCCCGGACGATTCTTCTTCATCATGGTAGGAGTTATACTGACATCACGGGCACCCTCATCTAATAATTTATCATACAAATTACCTAAGACTTCTCCACTAAGGGTATCAATATTAGTTTCGAGTATTGTAATTGTATGCTGTTCTGCATAGTCTTCGGCATGGATAATTCTAAGTGCATTCAATATTTTTAAATCTTTTTTACCCGAACCGTATCCGATTTTCTTATTTTTCAGTAATGGTGAGGAATTTACATATTCATCCACAATATTTACCAGTATGGCACAACCGGTTGGTGTAGCAAGTTCAGTGTTCACTTCTCCCCCAACAGTCGGAACTTCTTTAAGAATATTGATTACAGCAGGTGCAGGTACTGGTAAAATACCATGTTGGGTCTTAACTGATCCATTTCCAGTCGCAACGGGTAAAGAGTAAATTTTCTCTTCATCAAATTTTAATAAATGATATGCGAAAGATGCACCGACAATATCTGCAACAGCATCCGCACAACCTACTTCATGGAAATGTAATTCATCAATACTTTTTCCATGAACTTCAGATTCGGCTGAGGCTAAAGTTTCAAATATTTTTTTTGCTAGTTCAATACTCTTTTTCACGCTTTCATCATCTGAATATTTTTCTTCAGTAATTTCATCCAATTTATTAATTATATCACGATAATGTCTTGTTGAATTGTCTTCAGTTTCGATATCTGCGAATGTTGTCATCACACCTGATTTTGATACCCTGGAAACATTTACTTTTACTTTACCAAAATGGTCTGCATAATCACTGATAACTTTTTTTATTTTTTCTTCATCGGCTCCTAAATCAATGAATGCACCTATAAACATGTTTCCTGCTAGTCCTGATACTTGAGGGTCTATTACTACTACCATGTTAATCTATTCCTTTAAATATTATAGTCTTAATATTTGTTGTTTGAATTTATTAATATTTTTTAAATTATTTTCAAATTATTAAACTATCATAGTCAATTATATAATCTTTTACTTATAAAGTATTATTAGGGTAAAAATAAGGATATTTGTTGATTAAAATCAATTTTAGTTAATTATAATCAAGAAAGTTTTATATTTTTTTAATTAATAACTTCCAACAGTAATTTGATAAAACTAAAGGAGGTGCTATATTGAAAGTTGATGCAGAAGGTATAACAATCACCAGAAGAAATACGGGGATTGTTTTTCAGAGTGAAATTCCTATGTATGTACTGGCCAATAGAAACGGATTTATTTTTCAGCACGTCAGGGAATTTGATAATCATTATTTAAATAACCCAACATTGGAAAGGTTCCTTGTTGAAAGAAATGGTATTACTGTAGTATCTACGGTGGAATATTTTGTAGACAAGTTTTTCACAAACATATCAGTTATCCTGGATGTAGAATTAGATAATAATACATTAATGAATGTTTATAGGACAGTAGTTGAAAGTATATCCTCTACTTTATATGAAGTGAATGCTATTAATAAAGATGATTTGGCAAATAAATTAGGAAATCATTATAATATGATTTTTGTTGCATGTAAAGGTAAATATGATAAAAAAATAGCATTTGACTTATCCTTGTTATATGAAGTTAAAGAACTTGTAGATGAATCCCTGAAAAAATCGTTAAAAGCTATTGGATATCCAAAAACTATCATCCAAGCATTGGAAGATAAATCATTGTCTTTGAAATACATTGAGGATGTTGCAATGAAATCGATACCCTGTTCTAATAATAAGATTCATGAAAAACTTCAAAATGAAATAATATTGTCATTGAATAATGTAACAGTTGTTTCTTTAATAAAATCTATACTGAATTTAGAATGTGACATACAAAACAATTCTATTACTGAAATTAATGGAAAAAAGGATTTGGAGGAGTATTTAGAAACGATGTCTATAAGTATCTCAAATATAATTTCAAATAATGATATAGCACCTAATAATAAAATAGATAATAGTATAATAAAGGATTTGGATTCTTATTCGTCTGCTATTATTAAAGGTTTAATCAACGGATATTTATCAAATATTGTGGGGGCAAGTGATTTCACATGAATAATGAAGAAACAGAAAATACAACTCGTAAAACCATAGTTTGTCCAAATTTAAATGGAATTTTAGGTCTTGTTTCATTTTCAACAAGAATACCTGTCAATAGGTATGTTTCGATAGAAGAAATGGCAAGTAGTGTAATAATATGGCCATATGTAGGTTTTGGTATAGGAATATTGGGTGCATTAATAGCATATGTATCTCATATCCTGCTTGGATTAACGACCACATTAACTGCAGCAATCATATATGCATTTTTAATATGGTTTACAGGATTTAATCATCTTGATGGAGTAATGGATATGGGTGATGGACTGATGGTCCATGGTGATGCAGAAAAACGTTTAAGTGTAATGAGGGATTCCATGGTGGGAACTGGTGGAATAGCCACATTTTTCATAGTGGCAAGTTTAACCTTGGCTGCACTGGCATCAGTACCTACTGAAATTTTCATACAAACCATCATAATAATGGAATTCGTATCAAAATTCAGTATGATAACCTCAATGGTAATAGGTAGGGATGATACAAGAGGTATTGGTAGATTAATCAAATCGGGTATAGATGCTAAAGTTTTATTAATCTTATTAATCATAAATTCATTAATAGGATATTTGATATTGGGAATTCCTGGAGTATGTGCTGTAATTGCAGCAGTATGTACAGGTTTATACATGTCACACATGGCGGATAAAACATTTGGATGTGTAACTGGAGATATCATGGGAGCTTCTAATGAAATAGCAAGGCTGGTATCCATAATAGTTATACTAATAATATTCAACTTAGCAATATAAAGAGAGATAGTATGATAACGGTATTAAGATTAGATCATAGACTGGGAAGAGATACAAGAATAACCACCCATGTATGTTTAACTGCAAGGGCTTTCGGTGCGGATAAAGTAATTTTAAGTGGAGAGCGTGATAAGCATATTATAGAATCAGTAGAAAGTGTCGTAGAAAATTGGGGTGGGAACTTTCAGGTAGAATATAATAAAAAGTATTTGCCAGTTATTAAAGAACACAAAAGAAACGGTTATGAAATAATCCACTTAACAATGTATGGAAAACACGTGGAAGAAGTAATTCCAACAATAAGGGATAATGGTAAGGATAAACTAATAATAGTGGGTGGTTCAAGAGTTCCAACAGAAGTATATGAATTAGCTGACTGGAACTTAAGTGTCACAAATCAGCCACACTCTGAAGTGGCAGCACTGGCAATATGTCTACATTACGTAATGGATGCAAAAGAATTGGACATAACCTATGATGATGGAAAAATGCAGATTGTACCCAACAATGAACATAAAGAAGTTATCAAGAATAAATAACCTCCAAAACTATTTTTTTATCTTATTTTAAGAAGTATTTAATATTTTAAGATAGGTATTAAATAAAACGAGTATATATTTTTTTTACAGTTAACAATATTTTTTTCTAGCCTTTGACTAAGGAAAAACATTTAATCTATTAAAAAAATAAAAAGGGGTTTGGCGTTTAAAAGTGTAAAATTATCTTTCTAGTTTTCCTTCGATGAATTCGTCTACTTTGTCATGTGCTATGTCATCAGGATATTGTATTGGTGGGTGTTTCATTGTGTATGAGGAAATTGAAGTTAAAGCTCCACTAATGCCTCTGTTTAATGCCAATTTACAACATCTAATTGCGTCTATTACACATCCTGCACTGTTAGGACTGTCTTCAACACTTAATCTTAGCTCTATGTTCATTGGAACGTCACCGAATGTTCTTCCTTCCATGCGTAGGAAACATAATTTGTTGTCTTTTTGCCATGCTACATAGTCACTTGGACCAATATGGATGTCATCTTCATCTAATCTGTGTGCAAGAACAGATTGTACGGCTTCTGTTTTGGATTCTCTTTTTGATGCTAATCTGTCTCTGTTAAGCATGTTGAGGAAATCGGTGTTTCCACCAGTGTTTAATTGGTAAGTTCTATCTAATCTAACTCCTCTGTCTTTGAAGAGACTTGCTAATGTTCTATGTGTAATAGTTGCACCAATTTGTGCTTTGATATCATCACCTACACAAGGCAATCCTGCTTCTTTAAATTTTGCTTCGTATTCAGGATCACTTACTATGAATATAGGCACACAGTTAATAAATGCTATGCCTGCATCTAATGCACAGTCTGCATAGAATTTTCCGGCTTGTTCGGAACCTACTGGCAAATAGTTTACAAGAATTTCTGCACCGCTTTCTTTAAGTAATTCCACTATTTCATCTTTAGTTTTTTCAGCTTCATCTGAAATTACAAAAGTATGATCTTCTTTGAATTCACTCATATGTGGTGCTACACCATCCAATACATTACCCATTGCAACTTTAACACCCATTTCTTTCATATCTGGGTAGAATATTGTTGTACAATTTGGTTTTGCATATATCGCTTCACTAACATCTTTTCCGACTTTTCTTTTATCTATATCAATTGCTGCTACAACTTCAATGTCTGAAGGCTTGTATCCTTCTATTGACCAGTGCATTAATCCATCTACATCTTCTTCGTTCTTATCCGCGTAGTAATATAATCCTTGGATTAATGAGCTTGCACAGTTTCCAATTCCCACAACTGCAATTTTAATTTTTTCCATATTTACACCTTATATTGTTATAAATTTTAAAGAGTTTATTTATGAAGTTTTTTAAAACTTTCTAAAATTAATTTTAAAATTTTAATAACGTACCTATTTAATTATATTAAATTTTTATTTAATAAATTTAATGTATCAATTTTATTTATTATATTTCTAAAGAATTTGTTATTTTTGCACTCATATCATCTGCATGGTGTAGAGCAATAGCTTCTGGAGTTTTAGGGTCTATACATGAGCCCCATCCATTTTCAACTTTTCCATGATGACTTAGTATTAAGTGAATCAATTCAATTTTTCTTTCGTGAGGAATATCTATTTTATTCAGTTTCTCTTTAACTAAACATCCTCCTATGAATAAGTGTTCTAACATAATTCCTTCTGGTTTCATTTCAATACTTTCTGTTTCATAATCATAGGTTTCTATTTTTCCAATATCATGTAATATTGCTCCTGTTAATAATAAATCTTTATCAATATCTTCATAGAGGTTACAAATTGTTTTACATATCTCTATTACTTCATTAGTATGTACTAATAATCCTCCCTGATAATTGTGATGATATTTCTTTGCTGCTGGTGCAGTAATGAATTTTTCAAACAATTCTTTGTCTTCAAACAGGGAATCTAAAACTAATTTTAAATCTTTATCTTCAAGAGACTTAATAGTGTTTATGAAGTAGTTTATATGGCTATCATGATTTTCTATTACTCTGATGAAGTCTTCATCATTAAAGTCATTTGCCAGAACAATTTTGTCTATTAATATGTTGTATTTTTTTGAATTAACAGGAAATTCTTCGACTTTTCCAACTATATTGTATACTTTATTAGTTTCTATGTTCTCAAATAGGTTGTATGCTTTTTTATTAAATACTCTACCTTTGATTTGTCCGGTTTTATCTTGTAATACCAATTCAAGATACGGTTTATTATTTTTAGTTCTTTTAACAGTTTTATCTTTTATTAGAAACTGTGTGATAATTCTACGATTTTGATTAAATTTTTTAATATAATCTTCTTCTTTTTTTGCCAATTTCTTTCCTTCATATATTTTATGTTATTATTTTTAAAACTTTTTACTTAATATCTTTTTCAACTTAATGTTGGTTCCATTCTTTTTATTAATAATATCATGAACGAAATAATCATTGGGAAAAAGAACAGGTATAATATTAATAATAATTCCGGCTCTATAATTGATCCCATGACTGTTGTGGCTGCTATTATCATAATAAATAGGATAACGGGAAATAATACTGCTATGAACATGTACAACAACATTATTGCATTTAATTTTTCAGAATATTCCTTGTATTTTATTTTCATGTTGTATGAATTTTCATCTGCTAATGTGTTCAATGTATCTGCGAGGTTTCCTCCATTGTTTAATGTTCGAATTATTTGACTTACTAATTTGTCCATACTTTGTAGTCTTGTTCTCCCGGACAGTCCTTCGAATGCTTCAATATAGTTTGTTCCGTATTGTATTTCATTTAACGTGATTTGAAATTCTTCTGATAATGCTCCATAGTTGCTGTTTGCTATGTTTTTCATGGAATCATATAATCCCATTCCTGCTTTTAGTTGTGTGGACATCTGTCTTAGTGCATATGGGAATTTTTTCATGATTTCTTTTCTCTTGTTGTCCTTTTTGAATTTTGGGAGATTTTTTTTATATAGGATTATTGTCATGAATATTGCGAATATTTCTAATGACATTTGGAAGTTTATTAGTAGGGGGATAAGGGACAAGATAATTATGATAAGGATGTATTTTATTGATAGGGGTGTGTTGATGTTTAGACTGTTATTTTTTATTATTTCATTTAATGTTCTGTTTTGAATATTGTTTTTTTGATTAAACTCACTTACATTTTCTTTGACAGTTAATTTTTTATATAGTTTAATTACATTTGAACCTATTTTAATGAATATTGTTCTTAACATAATGTTTTAAATTACTCCTCAATTAATTTATTTTGTTGATATTCATAATTATTCAAGATTTTTTTAGTCTCATATATGTCTATTCTTTCATTTTTTAGATTGTTCTCTAAATATTCCTGACGATTTTCAATTTCTTTCAAGATTTCTTGACTGGATAGTCCTTTCATAGAAGCAATTTCATTTAATGCATTGGATGATATTGCTATGTATTCCAATTTGTCTTTGGAATAGTTGTATCGGTAAATCTGATTAAGTTGTACTTTATTCATTTCCATACCCACAACTTCCGCTACTTCGGTAACCCTTCTGATAGTTCCCTTTGAGGGATGATAAATTCTGTTTTGCATGATGATAAAATCTATGGAATTGATCATGATTGTTGGAACATTCATTGGTGGATTTATTAGTCGATTAACAGTTTCCTGTGTTGAATTGGCATGTAATGTTCCCAAACCCGAATGTCCAGTATTCAATGCAGTGAATAAAGTTATTGCCTCTTTGGATCTTACTTCTCCCACAATAATTCTGTCAGGTCTTTGTCTTAGGGAATTCTTCAGAAGAACATCCATGTTGATTTCTCCTTTACCCTCTATATTTGGAGGTCTGGTTTCTGTTCTGATTACATGATTCTGTGGGATTTGTAATTCTAAAGTATCTTCAATTGTAATGATTCGTTCTCTGGTGGGGATAAATGATGTTAATGTGTTTAATGTTGTTGTTTTACCGGAACCTGTTCCTCCGGCTATGATGATGTTTGATGGTCTTACATTTAATCCGTCAATAACAATCCATAAAAAAGCTGCCAAATGGGTATTTATTGAGTTAAAATTAATTAAATCAAATATTGTCAGCTGTTCTTTTTTAAATTTTCTGATGGTTAATGTTGGACCATCAGCAGTTATGGGGGGTATGGTTGCATTTACTCGGCTCCCGTCAGGTAATCGTGCATCGAGAATGGGGGTCTGTTTATCAATTTTTCTTTGAACGAAATTTGCTATTTTGGTGATTATCTGTCTAATTTCGGGTTCCGTTAATAATATTTCAGTAATCATCATTCCTTTCGTTCTATGATATACGTATACCGGTTTATTGCTTCCGATTATCATTATTTCTTCTAGTTCATCATCTTGCAACAGTATGTCAATTTTACCGTAACCATTTAAATCGTTGTTGATTTTTTTGATAATATTGTCAGATTGTATTTGTTGTTTGTCCATTAAACGTTTTATCTCATTGTCTTGTACTGTTATGTTCTCATCATTTACTTTAATTTGGATTAGTTCCTCTTTCAGTTTCTGGTATTCTCGTTCTTCTTTTTTTGATAGTTTCACTGTCTTTTTGCTCTTGTAGATGGGTAATGTATTTTTGTCTTTCATAATGTTTAACTACTAATAATTATTACATTTTTTATATAAAAGTATTACCATCTTTAAAGATAATTATTATAATTACTAAATAATTAAACATGAAATGTAACTGTAACGAAAGCTGTATAGAAAAGAAGGAAGAATTATTGTCGGATATTGATAATTTATATAAACCATGTTTAAAGTGCCATACAAAGAAATTTAAAAAAGCAATTCCTCTTAAAAGACAAATTAAACTATCGAAATTAGATGCAAATTTATATAAATGTGATAATTGTCGGAAAAGACATATTGATATTGTAATGGCACATGTGTTAAAGATACTGATAGAAAATAAACAAATTTCAGAATCAGCATCTTTAAGACAACTGGGAACGCCATTGATTACTCCTGCAATATACCTTGAATCCTTGCCTTACCTGTCAGAAAAATCTTTGGTAATAATTACAACAAGTTGTGATAAAGAAACTGCAGGAACAATCATAGAAAAGGTACCTGAAATTAAGGCTATTTTAAGGGGTAATATTGAAAACACAGTGGGAATACTCAATGAAAACGTAGAGACAAACACTTATGAATTATTATCGGGCTGCGATATTCGTTGTGATATACAGAATACGGATAAAGGACCAATAATAATCTATAAAAACCAATCAAAAATACACATTGAATATCCAAAAAAGGAATCTCAAAAGATCATACAATTAAAAGGGGTACTGGAGAAATATGAAAATCCTACAGTTATTGATGCGATGTGTGGGCCGGGAACTTTGGGAATATATGCATTATTGAGTAACGCAAAAAAAGTTTTATTCAATGACATATATGGAGAATCATTAGATGCATTAAAAACTAACTTAACGGTTAACAACATGAATCCTGAATCCTATGAAATAAGAAATGAAAATATTTTAAATTTGGCTGACGTATTAGAAAATCATTATGACATAGCCTTAATTGATGCTTTTCCAGATGTGGATACATCCGGTTACATTAAATCATTAGAAAATGTATGTGATGAAGTAGTAATAATATAAATTACTACAGCAATCCCAGATATGTCAATATTGATGGGATGATTAATACTCCCATCAGATTACTTTTACTCAAATCAAGAACATTTGCCAATAAGCCTAATGCTATGCTTGTGATGTAGCACAATAAAACAAACCATAAACAGGCATTGGTAAATATCGTAAATATTGTTATTATTGTACTTATCAATATGATGATAGTCAAATTTATTTTTTTATAATCTAATTTAAACATGTGTTCTATTAGGAAATCACCTAATTTTATTGAAACAACACAGGATACCGAAACAGTTACTAAACTAATGAAAATAAACAACATTATGTGCATAAATTCAATATTAGGTAAAATATTACTGATATAAACACTAATGGCACTTCGGGGATTGTTTATCAAATACAATGAGATTAGTGAGAATAGTGTATCTGAGATATTTACCCCACTATTTGTTATTAAAAATTCTTCAGCAGAAATATTCTTATTGAACGTTAGGCATTGTGCAATAATGGTTCCTTGTGCAGGCCCAAGACCAGGTAACAGTCCAAGTATGCATCCTGAAATGCTTCCCGCAAAAGTGGATTTAAAAAATTTGTTATCAATCAAAATGCTCTTATCCTCATCTTGTGGCGGGATATTGGATTTATTGTTAATACTGAAAATTAAACTACTGATGCTGAATAATCCTGATAACATGGCTAATAATCCTAAATTACTGCCAATATTACTATTTAATACAAGCAACCCCAAAATTCCGGATACTAAAAATAGCAATATACTTTTATATCGGGTATTTTTCTTATTGAATCGTATTAAAAATATTATCATGGTAATTAATAATAAATAACCTATATAATCTTTAAATAATCCATAAATCAGGGGTAATATGATTATTAGAATTGGAAGCAGTACAATTAATATGGTTATTGAAAGAAATCCTCCAAAGCTAATTAGTCTAATGGCTTTTTTTCCTTTACCTTTGAAAAGTAATCTATGTCCAGGCTGGATGCTAAGTATTGTGTCTTCATCAGGAATTCCCATAAGTAATGAGGGTATGAATTCTATCATTGCATGACATATTGCTACACTAACAAAGTATGAGCATAGTGTTATTGGTGTTGTATAATTCAGAATTTTGTCTGATAAAGAGAATATTATTATTCCTATGGTATTTACATGTAGTCCTGGAGTTATTCCGGTTATTATTCCACAGATTATTCCTAAAAATATTGCAAAAATTATATCAATCATAACAATTATTATTACTTAATATGTAAAAAAGTATTACTTATATTTTATCACAGATTCGGATAGAGAA
This sequence comes from uncultured Methanobacteriaceae archaeon, assembly GCA_902797085.1. GTDB lineage: Archaea > Methanobacteriota > Methanobacteria > Methanobacteriales > Methanobacteriaceae > Methanosphaera. The sequence goes on along the minus strand of CADBRM010000113.1, from coordinate 17,441 downwards.
AAAAAATCTTAAAAATTAATTGAAATAAAAAAAGATGGTTGTTAGTAAATATTAATATATTTACATTAATCTTGTCATGTGAGTAACTTCTACAGTTGCTACGTCATCGAGTGCTGCGATAGCTTCTTCGGTAGGTTCACTTCCACCTTCACCATCATCAACTACAATTGTTACTATTAATGCAACTAATCCGAATCCGATAGGTTCTTCTTCGATTCTTTCTAAAACGTTTTCTTCAACTGTGTTTTTGATTTGTTCTTTTAATCCTTCTAAGTCTACTTCAGGACTTTCAGGCATAACTTTTAATGTAACTGCTACTTCTCCCATAATCAAATCTCCTATATATTTATTAAGTCAAAAAATCTATGGTCCTTTAAAACCACATTCACAAGTGTATTCGTGTCCGAAAGTTCTGCATTTAGGACATCTGTAAATTTCTGCATCACATTCTGGGCAGTGGAATTTTACATATTCATCGATAGGTGAAATTTCTTGTTTACATGATGTACAAGTCATTTTATCTGCCATACTATTCTCCTCCTATTATTGTATAAAAATTGTTATAATTATTATCATTGTTTAAATGAGCCATAACCCTATCAGGGTATTTCCCATTCATTACAAAACAGTTTAAATGATATTTAATCAGTAATTTAGGTAAACATTTATCAACACAAGTTTCTTTTAAAAATAATAGTTCATTTGCACTAATGCTTTTAATTAGTTTTTTATCATTTGAAGAAATGTTACCACTATATATACCATCTACATTTGTTAATATTAATAGTTTGGCATTTATTTGATTTGCCACCCAGCAAGCAATAGAATCACTAGTAACATCCCATGAGTGTTCCAAGGGATCTTCTTTTTTTAGAAGTTCATAAGTTAACAATAATGGTGTCTTATTCATATCATGGACTTCTCCAATTTTATCCAAACTATTGATTAGTACAATATCCTTATTTTCATCAGCAATAAACTTTCCTATTATGTCCATGCATTCTATGGCATTCCAGTGATTGATGTCATTAGAAAAATTATTGTATTTGTTAAATTCTCGAATGATGTTGGCTAATTCTCCACCACCGTTAACTAAAACTATTTTCTCTTTGGATTTAGTTAAACGTTTACATAAATTCTTTGTGTATTTGGGAAATAAACTACCGCCAATTTTTACTACAGTAACCATAGCAACAACCTATAATAATTTTAAATGTCCTGTTAACTTATCTATTTCTTCATCAGGTCCGGGTCCAATTCCTAAACATGTTCTGGTGCTGGGTTCTATTTGTGTATGGCCTGCATCAGTAATTAAGGCACAAGGTAAATCGGTAGCTTTGGCCATAGTATGTAATTCTAACAATTCCATTTCTGATGAAACTTTCAGGACAACCTTTTTCTGACCAAACAGTTCCCATTCTCTGATTTTTCGTTTATCTGCTCTTTTATAGCATTCAAGACTGGCGTGACATGCTTGTGCAGCAATCTTGCCTTTACCCATTTTTAAATCGGTTCTAACTATTATTGCTTGTTTCATTTCATTCCCCTTTTTCTTATTCGACCAAATATTTGTCTGGAATCAATCTTTTACCAACTCTTGAAGTATCAACACTGTACACTTCCATTCCCGGAATTATTGAACGGACAACAGGAATACCAATTTCTCTTGTTAAATCAACATAATATGCATTGTGAATATCGGATAATTTTAGCATTTCCATACTTTTCTCAATATTTTCTTTAAAAGTATCTTGAGAATAATCTTTCATGTCATTTAAATCAATACTATTCTCTGATTCTCTAAACCAATGCTTATTTAACCTTTTCATGCGGTCATAACCGGTTTCTCTTAGTAAATTTGCACGGGTAGTGTCTTCACGAGTACCATGAATTTGGGTTGCTCTGCTTTGTGCAACTTCTGTAATTGCTCTTATTGCTGCTATTTCGGGATCTAAATGTGTACCAATACCTAATGTTAATAATGCCGGATCCTTAAGGGATAAGTCTTCAGATACTGCACCGATTGTTGGAATCTTATTTTCACTTGTTAAATCAATTAATTTGATAGAAACGTTAGCCTCATTAAATTTTTCAATTAATTCCAGAATGTATTCATTAGTTGAATTATCACAAATTATTTCTCTTTTTTCTTCTTTGAATGCCTCAAATAAACTCCAGGAATCCCTTTCCACAACTTCCATCATGCCATGAAAAACAGCTTCTTCAAGACTGTTACCGGAAGCTAAACCGTTAGTGTTTGATAAAAATAAATGTTTTACAGAATCATTATTGTAAGGATGGAATACTGCATTTGAAGGAATCAATATTTTCTCATCTGTAACAACAGAATAACCTTCACACCATTCTAATTCTTCATCATTATAACTATTTCTGGGTAAAATCAATTCTTCAGGATTAATACAATCTTTTTCATCATATTTTTTCACAATTGTTTTATCACTATTCTGCATTTCAGCAGAATATCTTTCAATTGCTTCCATTATTGATGATACTTTTGCATGTATTTCGGTTGGACCTTTACCGGCATAAATACTAACTGCACCTTCCTCTGCTAAAGGACGTACTGAAGTAAAAACAGGAATTTTTATTCTATCCAGGTGTGTAATGTTTGAGGTTCTTGTTAATCCTATATCTAATGTTATTTTAGATATTTGTTCTAAAGTCTCTTCAGGACTTTTTGTTCTATGAGTGGATTTTTTATAAGTAACTGGTGATTCGTTTAACATTTTTATCAAATTTTTATTTTAATATTATTCTTCAAATATTATTATTTTTGTAGTTTAGTTTAGTTATGTTTTTTTCTTTAAGGATTCTTCTTCTTTTAATAAATATTTTTAAGATAATAAAATAGATATTTATATTAGTATTTAACAATTGAAGAGGTATTGGTATGAAAAACGAAGAAATATTAAATCAATTAAACGATGAAAATATAGATTCCATGTTTGTTTATTCACCAGAAAACATCAAATATATCTCTGGTTTCTATCCTTCCAGTACAGCATATTTGATTATAACGGACGAACCAATTTTATATGTCAACAGTATTGATAAAGAATCTGCTGAGGAAAAAGCAGAGATAGAAACGAGGGATATTATAAAATTTTCTGAAATTAAGGAATTACTCACAGGTAATGTTGCTGTAGAAAGTTCATTGGAATTTGGGATGGTAAAACATTTGGCTGATGATATATCATCAATCAAAACTTCAAATGTCTTTACAGATAAAAGGAAAACAAAAACCAAGGAAGAAATTACCAATATTAAAAATTCCATAGGCATTGCAGAAAATGCCATAATGGAAATTGATTTTTCAAGTACAGAAAAATTTGCAGCTGCATCGTTGGAATTTGACATGACCATTAACGGTTCAATAAAACCTGCTTTTGATACGATAGTTGCTGGTGGAAAACGTTCTAGTTCACCTCATTCAGAAACATCCATGAACCGTGTTGAAACACCTATTGTAGTGGATTGGGGTGCAAAATATGATCATTACTGTTCTGACATAACCAGAACTTTTATTGATACCGAACGTCAGGAAGAAATATGGAATATTGTTTTGGAAGCACAAAAGGCTGCTATAAAAACTATTGCTCCTGGGGTTAGTTATGCTGATGTTGACAATGCTGCAAGGGATGTAATATCTGAGTACGGTTATGGTGAATATTTTATTCATAGTACCGGACACGGTTTTGGTTTGGATATTCATGAGGATCCGATTATTTCCAACAAGGCAAAAGGAATATTGGAGGAGAGCATGGTTATCACAGCAGAACCTGGTATTTATATTCCCGGAGAATTTGGTGTGAGAATTGAAGATGATGTTCTTGTCGGTAAGAACACTAAAGTTCTGACAAGTCTTGATAAAAAATTAGATTTCACATTATAATTTTTCATACTTTTTTTCTTTTTAGTAATATTTATATATTATTTATTTCAATAATTATTTCATAGCAATGTAGTTATGTATAGAAAATTAATCAAAATACTGAGCAATTATATAAAAGTAACACTTTCTGATAATACAATTACTTCTTTACAAAGAAAGTTAATCGATGTAAATATATTTATAAAAATTGAAGATTTAATTGCTATAATATCCCTTACAACAATTTTCATTTTTATTGTCACAACAGTGATTTGTATTCTATTTAATGTCAATATGCTGTACTCAATGTTGTCATTTACCATACCTGTCTTAGTTGCATTTTATCTTTATTATAAAAATGAAAGACGATTGGAAAGCATCGAAGTGGATTTGCCAGATTATTTAAGACAATTGTCTGCTTTAATTAAAGTAGGTTTTGGATTGGAATCCGCTTTCAATGAACTATCAACTACCATAAATAATTCATTAAATGATGAAATAAAAAGAGCATTGCTGGAAACTAGTTTTGGAAGACCATTTGATGAAGCATTTATGGACATAGCATATAAAAACAATTCGGATAACTTAAAACATACATTTCAAATTATTGTTCATAATAGGGAATCAGGGGGAGATTTATCAGAAGTATTGGATGCAATGGCTGATGATTTGACAGATACTTTAATGTTAAAGAAAGAAAGGAAAGCCGGTGTTATGATGTCTGTAATGTTTTTATTAATATCTTCTATTATAGCAACTCCCTTTGCATTGGGTATGATAAGATTATACTCAGAATTTATCGGTCAAATTGGTAGAGAAAATCCATTGGCCACAGCAATACCTACTGCAAGTATGGGTTATGTTGTAATACAAGCTATTCTGGTATGTATATTGTTGGGTATAGTCATGTATTCGGATGGTAAAAAGGGAATTAAATACATTATAATGGTCTTACCTTTATCATTACTGGTGTATTATTGTTCTCAGATATTATTTAAAGGAATATTGGGTGTGTAATATGATGAATGATGTGTCCGGTCAGGTTTCTGCAGAATTGATATTGTTGTTGGCGGGTATTGTGATGATAGTGATAGTGGCGTTATCTATGTATAAAGACTATCTGTCCGATTTTACAAGTGAAATAAACAATACTGAAGTGGAAAATTTGAAAAATAAGATAGATAATATAAAAACATATTTAAAATAAAAAGGTGGGGTGGAGTTACTCTTTTAAAAATTGATCAACTAAATTTCTGGTTTCATTAAAGGCTGCTACATCGATGTGTTGTGGAAGACTACCTAACTCTCCTTCAACATCTTTTAGAATACCTTCTCCAGCACCAAGGAACATACCTTCACTACTGATTCCCATAAATGCACTTGGTGGCAAAAGGGCTACTGCAACTTTATCATTGTCTTTTACAGTTAAATCGTTTGTAATAACAGTTATTGCACGTTTACCTAAATTAACGTTACAAACCATTAAAGTATCAGTATTTGGATGTTTACTAACACTTACAAGTTCTCCAACCTTAATATCAACACCAATTACAGGATCATCTATTTCACCTAATTTAAGTCTATCCGGTAATCCTCTAATTGTATTAAAGAAGAATTTCATTTTAGATAATGGTAATTCTAATTTTTCACGTTCTTCACGATTTAATTCAGCTAAGAATTTTTTAGAATAATCCTCTCCACCCAAATTATCAATAATTTCATCAACGCCCTTTAATAATTTTTCCATTTGTGGAGTTTCTGCTAATTCTTGAGGAGAAACATAAGAATAGTACATTGTCTGAATGTCCGGATTCATGTTTTTTGCAATTAACCTTACTTGTTTTTTATTCCAGGAACCTCGAAGGTTAGATCCTTCAACTACTCTAATAAATTGTTCTATGGCTTTTTCTGCTACTCTTAATCTATAATCTTTACTAGTATCCCACATAATTTTCCCCTTGTTTATTTTTAAAAAAATAATTTCTTACTAATATTTATGTAGTTATTTAATTTAAAAATTGTTTTTTCTTTAAATGAACTAAAAACTTGAACATTTTTACGACTTTTATAAAAAAGGATTTTTAAATAAAAAATAAATTTATATAATATGTTTTACATATAATAAATAGATTAGAAATTATTTTTTAATAATTTTAAATTAAGGATATTAGACCTTTTTAGAGAGTATAAAAGACATATCGTTAATTACATTGAAAAAAACATTTGGTGGTAATATGGTAAATTTATCTAAGTTTTACAATTTAAATATCTACAATACAGAAGGAAAATACATAGGACAAGTTAACGAAGTAGTTTTAAACATTAAAAAAGGAAGAATTTCATTTTTTAAAACCAAAGCTTTAACCGAAGACAATAGAAACGTAGGTTTAAGGGATGTATTAAGAAATTCCATGAGACTTGTACCTGAAGAAGAAGATGTAAATCCTGTAAGAGCAGAAGGTATTATTGATATTCCTTATGAACTTGTTTTAGCAGTAGGGGATATTATTTTAGTTGATCAAAACAAATTAAATCAATATCAATCTTCACAAAAAAGAATAAATGCTCCTAATCCTAAAAGACCTGCTATAAATAAAGCAGCAAAAGCTAACTAATGGAGTTATTTGATGAAAGTAGGGATTATGGGTTGTGGATCTATAGCTAATACTTTGGTCAATTTTAAATTAGAAGGAAAATTGAATGTTGATTTAGCATATTTCTATGATTTGGATGTTGAAAGTGCAAAAGATTTAGCTGAAAAAGTAAATGCTAATGTTGCTTATTCATTGGAAGAGCTTATAGAAAATTCTGATTTAATATTGGAATCAGCAGCTCAAGCAGCTGTACGTAGTTCTGTACCACAGATTCTTGAAAGTGGGACCAATGTAATAATTATGAGTGTTGGAGCATTACTTGATGAAGAGTTCAGATTAAATCTAGAAAAAATTGCTAAAGACAACAATGCTACGATTTATCTTCCAACTGGGGCAATAACTGGTATAGATACAGTTAAAGCTGCAAGACTTGGCGAAATAGAGTCAGTTTCTTTGGTAACTAGGAAACCTCCTATATCTTTGGGACAAGATTTTGAAGGGGATGAAGAGAAAGTTTTGTTTGAAGGTAAAGCTTCCGATGCAGTAAACAAATTTCCTAAAAATATAAATGTTTCTTCAACTTTAAGCTTAGCTTCAGGAATGGATGCTGATGTAAAAATTATTGCAGATCCAAAAATTAAAAACAATACTCATGAAATACGTATCAAAGGAACATTTGGGGAGTTAGTTACAATTACATCTAATGTAAGCAGTCCTGATAATCCTAAAACAAGTTTATTAGCTGCTTTTTCAGCTGCAAGTTTATTAAACAAATTATCTGAAACTATTCAGATAGGATCTTAATATTATATCAAATGTTTTAAAACTACATCTTATTTTAAAAGGTTATCTATGAAAATTATTCATAGATTTTTTTTCTTTTTAGTTTTATTCTAATAATTTTTATAAATTTTTTACTTACTTATTAATAGTTAATTTTACTATTTGGGGGATTGTTTTTGAAAAAATATGAGCAGTTTTCACAACTTAAAGTAATCGAAGACATTCCATTGCTGTTAAGAGTTGATGGTAGGTCATTTTCAAAGTATACTAAGCAGTTAAAACTAGAAAAACCGTTTGACGGTAGATTGCGAGACATATTTATTGAAGTTTCTAAAGACCTAATAACAGAGTTCAATCCTAAATATGTTTACACTTTTTCGGATGAAATCAACATACTTTTTGAAGAAAGTCCATTCAATGGCAGAATAGAAAAAATTGACTCAATAATAGCTTCATTTATTTCTTCATCATTTATGAAGCATCTGATAATTAATAAAGATAAGTTTGATGTAGATGTATACCAGCTTAAACCTGCATCTTTTGACTGTAGAATAATCACTACTGCCGCACATAAAAAGGAGTATTTCAAATGGAGGCAGGATGAAGCATGGAGAAATTGTTTAAACAGCTATGCACAAAGTGTCTTAAACAAAAATCATTCTCCAAAGGAAACATCTGAAATATTATTCAAACTAAAAAAACAGGATATTCATGAATTACTATATGAAAATGGTATAAATATCGCTCATGTACCTACTTGGCATAAAAGAGGAGTATGTCTATATAAGATGTGTCAAGAAGATGAGAGTAGAAATCCAAAAACTAATGAAAAAAATATATCAATAAGTAAAGAAATATATATTGATTTAGAAATGGAATTAATTAAATAAGATGATTAATACTAAAATAATTATACGAATTAAATCATTAAATTTACTCTATAACTGAGGGTGAAATAATGGATTTTAACAATGCACTGTCAAAATTATTAGGCAATGACAAATCAATTGACGAAGTACAGATAGACCAGAGAGTAATTGATGAAATAATCAAAATTGCAATAAACGCCGACCCAAAGGAATACGTGGCATTACTGTCAGGAAAGATTGATAAGCATATCTTAAAAATTACAGGACTAATATTTTTACCTTACAAGGCATCAGAATCTTCTGCTGTAATGCAAGTATTTATGATGCCAATGACAACTAAAGCAGTAGGTTCCGTACATAGCCATCCCGGACCAAGTGCCCAACCATCTCAAGCAGACTTAACATTCTTCCAAAAGAACGGGTACTTCCACATGATAATTTGTAGACCCTACTCAGAAGCATCAATAAGGGCTTATGATCATGCAGGTAATCCACTAACTTTTGTAATAAAAGATTTGGGTGAAGAAGTTGAAATAAAACAATGGGATGAATTGGACATTGATAAGGAGTATTTTGACGAAGAATTTATAGAGGAAATGAAAAAATTAGAACAGGAAGAAGATGAGATATTACATGAAGAAAAATCAGTTCAAGAAGAAATAATACAGAAAAAGGATACTGAAGTAGAATCTAATAATATTGCTAAGGAGAATAATATTATGTCACAACAGGATAACAATCAACCAAAAAAACAGGCAACATTAAATTTGGAATTTGAAATTAAAGGTAAAAAAGTTACTAAAGAAATACCGTTACCACCGGAATATGAACCTGGAGACCAGATAGATGTTGATATTAGAACAGACAAAACACCAAATGATGATATAGATGAAATTTTAGTACACGTAAGGAAAGCTCCACAAAATGTAAATAATAATAATCAAAACAGGGCTAACGTCAGAAGGGTACAAATTCCTCGAAGCGGTGCATCAAAAAATATTACAACAACTAATATGCCAAATAATTCAGCAAACAATGCTAATGATGATGTGATAGATATTACTCCACAAAAATCTTCCGAAGAAATAGAAGAAGAGATTAAACAAATGGAAGAAGATATTGCTAAACTGAAAGCAGAAAATGAGCGTTTGAAAAATAATTTATAATTGGTTTTTTTTTTAATTTTTATTATTTTTTTTTTTAAAAAAAAGAAAGGTATGGAAGTTATAAGTTTACTGGTTTTACAACTTCTATGTCCTGAGTTCCTTCTAATTCTTTAATAGCATCTTCAGTAATTTCTTGGTCTACTTTAAGAACCATTACTGCTTGTCCACCAGTTGATTCTCTACCAACTTGCATTTCGCCAATGTTGATATTGTATTTGCCCAATATTGTACCTATAGTTCCGATAGTTCCTGGTAAATCTTTGTATTGGATGATTGCCATTAAACCTTCTAATTTTAAGTTTACATCGTAGTTGTTAATTGAAATAATTTTAGGTTCTTTGTTTTCAATTACACCTTCAATGGTTGATTCTTCATCATCATATTTTACTGAAACTTTTATTGATGCATCATATTTACCGCTGTCTTCTGTTTCACTTTCTGTGAGTTTTATTCCTCTTTGTTTTGCAACTGATTTTGCGTTAACACTGTTTACAGGTTCTGTTAAGATAGGATTTAAGAATGCTTTTAATAATTCTCTCGTTAGAGGTTCTTTGGATCTACCATTAATTTCTCCACTGTAGGTAATGTTAAGATCAGAAATGTTTGGTGTGGTAGTTTGTACAAGAACTTTTCCTAATTGTTCTGTTAATTGGAAGTATGGTTTTAGGGTTTGAAAGGTTTCGGAATCAACTAAGGGCATGTTTAATACATTAGTTGGTGTACCTCCGTTAATAACCTCTTTAACTTCTTTTGCAACGATAATTGCTGCATCACGTTGTGCTTCTTTTGTAGATGCTGCGATGTGTGGTGTAAGTACTACATTGTCTAATGTTGCTAATGGGCTGTTTTCTAATGGTTCGTTTTCGAATACATCTAAACCTGCTTTTAGTTCTGGTCTTTCTTTTAATGCTTCGTATAAATCAGCTTCATCAATGATTCCACCTCTAGCACAGTTTAAAAGAATTGCATTGTCTTTCATTTTTGCTAATTCATCTTTGGAAATTAAACCTTTAGTCTCTGGAGTTAAAGGTACGTGGATTGTCATTACATCTGCTGTTTGAACTAAGTTATCTAATGTTGTAATTTCTACACCTAACTCTTTGGCAGTTTCTTCTGTGATATATGGATCGTATACGATTACATCCATTTCAAATGCTTTTGATCTTTTTACTACTTGGCTTCCAATTCTACCCATTCCGATTACACCAAGAGTTTTGTTACGTAATTCCATTCCCATGAATTTACTTTTTTCCCATTTTCCGGATTTTACAGATGCATCCGCAATTGCAATTTTTCTGCTTAATGATAACATTAATCCCATAGCATGTTCTGCTACAGTGATGGATGTTGATTGAGGTGCGTTAACAACTAATATACCGTGTTCTGTTGCAGCTTCAACATCAATATTGTCTACTCCAACACCAGCTCTTGCAATAATTTTTAAGTTTTTTGCATTTTCTATTACGTCTCTTGTAACTTTTGTTCTACTTCTAACAATTATTCCTTCATATTGGTCAATTGTTTCAAGTAATTCTTCAGGTGTGATTGTAGGATCGTTTACAACTTCTGCTGATCCTTCTAATACTTCTACACCTTTTTCATTAATCTTATCAGCTACTAATACTTTTGGCATAGTTTTTCTCCTTTATGTTTTATATGAATTTTGGATATAATCCTAAATTATTAAACTGAAAATAATACTTGCAAACCTTATATGTCTTTTTAAATTGGTTTAACATTCATATGGTATTTATGTTTTTTTTAGTATATAATACTAAAGGCATCTATCTAATTTAATAACTTCTTTTAAGAAATATATTGTTAGTAGTGTAGAGTTGATAAGATGACATTTAATGAGATTATTCTAGGAACTTCACCTTTTATCTTTGCTCCACAGTTTGGGCATAGAACAAGATTATATGAATTAGACTTTGAAAAACAACCGGAAAATATTGCTGAAATTTTAGATAAATCTTATGAATTGGGCGTGCATAACATTTTATTGAATCGTTCAGAAGATCTTGAAAAAGCGTTAGATATGTCAATAGAACATGGAAATAATTGGACTGTTATCGCTAAGACGAATGTTGATAATTTTGAAGAGGATCTTGAGATATTCAAAAAGTATAATACGACTACAATAATGTTGGATGGTTTCTTTGTAGATTCAAATATTGAAGAGGAAAATTTTGATAACATTTCCAGATATTTGAAAAAAATTAAGGAGTGTGGTTATACTCCTGCAATTGAAACCAGAACTCCATTTAAAAATATACCGATAATCATAGAATCCAGTATCATTGATGAATTTGATGAGATAATGTTGCCATTAAACTTTTATGGTTATATGATGGATTGTAATTTTTTAAACAATGAAAATAAGGAGAAAATTAATAATATTTTATCAAGTTTGGATAAGAAGATTATTGCAAACAGAACATTAGCAACCGGAATTTTACAAGTAAAAGAGGCTTATGAATTTATCAGCACTATCGAATATGTGGATAGTGTTTGTGTTGGTGTTGCAAAGGTTAGTGAGGCAGAAGAAACCTTTGGCATAATTAATGAATATAAATTATGATTCTTCAGCTTCTTCCTTTCTTTCTTTTATTAATTTTAATAAATCATCGATGTTTGTCATTTCTTTTAGTTCCCATGTATATATGGCAGGTATTTTTTTAATATTTTCTGTTTTATGTTCGTTTTCTAAAACAAATAATGCATCATATCCTGTAACAGATGAGATGTCTTGTGTTTTATTAGCAATATTATTTAATGTATTTTCACTTCTTCCTCGTTCTAGATTAGTAATAAGAATATTGTTTTCTTGGGTTTTCTTATTTATTTCTGCTCTGATTTTTTCTATCTCATCTAATTTGTTTTCAAGTTTTTCTTGTAATTTTTGGATTTCTTTTGAATTTTCAGTACTTTCAGATATTGCATCAAATGGTGTTTTTTTAGAACTTTTAACATCATAACCCAACTTAATAAGTTCTATAGGTTCCTGAATTTTTTTATCTAAACTGTTATGTTTTTCAGATTCTAACAAATTGAATGACAGTGTGATGGGATTTTGAAGAACTTCTTCTATCATCAGTGCTGTTTCAGGGTAAGTTTGGGAATTTCCCTGTTCATATCTGTAAATGGTTTCTCTAGAAACATGACTCATATCTGCCAGTTCTTTAAGGGATAAATTTTGGGATTCACGTAGTTGTCTTAGTAATTTTCCATCAATTTTCACATAGTATCCTCCACGTTTAGCAAAAATTTCCGGATGAATATCATTCACTATAATATTACATAACGTTTGTGGAGTAATTACTGGAATTTCATGTCTTTCATACACGACATCTTCTTCAAGAAGATTATGTTTGGATTTTAGTCCAATTATTATGGGACTGGCTAAAAAGGTTCCTGCAATTTTAGATAACTCCTCTGCCTGTTGTGCTGTTAGACTGTCAATGTTTACCAAAATTTTTAGAATAATAAGTATGTTATCTTTTCTGGCAAGTAAATCAAAGCAACTTCTATCATATATGTCAGAAGTTTTAAAGTCGTATGATTTAAGTAAATTGTCTATTTCATGTAGAACATTTTCACGATTAATTGCAGGGTTATCTAAATTCATAATATATATTATGTATCTCTTTAATAATATATTATAATAAAGAATAAACGCTATATAATTCTAGAATTATTAACTGATTTTAAGGAAGTTTTTTATTTGACTGATAATATTTTATTACATGTAGGTATTGATGACACTGATTCAAATGAAGGAATGTGTACTACTTATCTAACGCATATTATAATTAAACAACTAAAAAAACATGATATCATACTATTGGATTATCCGAGACTAATAAGATTAAACCCTTTTGCAAGATATAAGACTAGAGGAAATGGGGCACTATCATTTAAGGTTGAGCTAGAAAATAGGGATGAAGTGGAATTGGTTGAAAAAATTGTCCTCGAAAATGTGGAAAAGTATTCAATGTTTGATGGAGTAAACACCAATCCTGGAGTAATATTCTATGAAGGTGAAATAACACAGGAAATGAAGGATTATGCAATAGGGGCAATATATTCTATTTACTCGATAAGTTATGCTGAAGAGTTCGCTAAAAAAATTGGTGCCAGGGTACATAAATTTAAAAAAGGAAGGGGAATTATTGGTTCGATAGCATCAATAAGTATTGATTTACCTGATGAAACATTCGAATGTTTGGCATATAGAAAATCTGAAAACATTGGAACAAAAAGGCAATTGGATCAGGAAAGCATATATTTGATGAATGAAAAGACATATCCTGAAACATTTGATAACATAGACATTGAAGGAAATTATACTGCAATTGAACCACATACTCCTTGTCCCGTATTGTATGGAATAAGGGGAAATACTGCTGAAATAGTTGAAAAAGCACATAAAATGGTAAAAAGCTTTGAAGAAATAGAAGATTACTGTATATTCAGAACAAATCAGCACACGGATATGCACATACAAGAAAATATTCCTATTCATGACATGCAGGAAAACTCATGTTACAAGGTAAAATGTGAAGTAACAGAGGAACCTCATGATATAGAGGGAGGACATGTATTCTTCAAGGTATCAGATAACACAGGCACTTTAGAATGTGCAGCATTCGAGCCGACAAAGACATTTAGAAATACTGTTAGAAAACTGAGGATGGGTGATGAAATAATATTATACGGAGGATTAAATGAAAATCACACATTCAATATTGAAAAATTCCAATTAACAAGTGTTGCACCACAGTACAGGCTGATAAATCCATTATGTTCCTGCGGGAAGAGAATGAAATCTGCCGGAAAAAACAAGGGTTATAAATGTCCGAAATGTGGAAATAAAATCAGATCATCAGAAAAAGTTAAAGAATTAATAAATAGGGACATTGTCGAAGGATTTTATGAAGTTCCAACAGAGGCGAGAAGACATCTTTCAAAGCCAATAGTCCGAATGAAAGAATAAGGGAATGTTATACTAATATCAAATTAAATATTCCCTTATAATATTCTGTGTAATTAACTTACATTATCTGATGCAATATCCAATTTATAATTATTAATGTAAAAGATTAAACTTGACTTATATAATATTAAAAATTTTTGTGAAGTTTATTAATTTTACGTTATTTACTCTTTTTTTACAATATTCTTGCTAAAAACATCTCTTAATAAATCTTTTCTAATTATATGATTTTTTCTTAAACACATTAAAATAAAATTATATATCTAATGAAATGAAATATATATACTTATAAGATAAATTTTTTGAACTGATTAAAAATTTGATAGAATCAATCTTGATGAATTCTTATTGAATTTTAAGTTCTCATGTCTATATTGGGGTGATATTTGATTAGTTAAATATTTTTTTAAAAAACCGAATTTTAAAGATTATATGCTCTTTTTACTTTAAAATAATTGTTTATTATTTGGAAAGTTTTTGAGTATAATGATATTGTAAAACAGATCATATAAAGGGTGATTTATCAATGGCAAGTATTTCTGACGCTATCGGAGTTATCAGACAAGCAGAATCTGATGCTGATAGTATTGTTGAAGAAGCAAACAAAAAATCAACTGAAATGATCCAAGAAGCTCGTGCAAAAGTAGATTCAGAAATTGAAGCAGCAAAATTAGAAGCACAAGATCAAGCTAAACACATGTTATTAGCAAAAGAAGAAGAAGCTGGTAAAGAAGCTGTAATTATTACAAATCAATCTGAATCCAACATTAAAGAATCCTTAAGAGGTTCTGAAAACAATGTTGATGCCGCAGCTGATGTAATAATTGAAACCGTATTATAGGGGTAATACTATGTTTAGGACAGCAAAAATGCAAAAAATAAGCATAGTCACTTTGAATAAATACACTAAACCTGTAATTGATGTTCTTCACGAAAAAGGAGTTATTCAAATAGAAGACCTATCTGAAAGCATCCAGGAAAAAGAAGAATACAAAGGATTAGATGTATCAAGACAAGACCCGCTTTCAAGCAGAATCGCGTCATTATCAATGAAATGTAACAGTACAATCGATACTTTGAAATCTGCTGAAAAGTCTTTAAGTATGGTCGATGTTGTTAAAGGATTTATCAGCCCTAAAAAAATTGATTCTAAAGAGGTAGAAAATCTATCTACTGAAGAATTGGCAGATAAGGCTGATGAAATTATTAATAAAGTTGATGCAGTTCTCAGTCCAATTGAAACAAGAATAAACGAAATTGGAGCTGAAGAAACAAAATATAAAGATTCTTTAAATGTTGCTAACCAATTAAAAGGTTTCGATATTGACTTCGCATTCCTACAAGAAACTAAATACACAAAAATTGTTTCTGGTAGAATTCCATCTGAAAATTTAGCAGAAGCTAAAAAAGGAATTGAAGCAATTACTGACAGAGTAGAAATCTTTGAAGGTTCATCTACAACTGAAGGTGACACAACATACATACCATTAATGATTGTTGCAGCAACTGAATTTGAAGAAGATATATCCGGTGTTTTAAGACGCTTGGAATTCGAAAAATTAGACGTTTCCGGATTAAGTGGAAAACCTAATGAAATTATCGAAGCATCTAAAAATAAACTGGATGAATTGAAAGATGAAAGAAAACAATGTATGAAAGATATAGGTGAAGTTGGTCAACGTTCAAAAGAACACTTATTAGTGCTCAACGAACAATTAGAACTAGAAAAAGAACGAACTGAAATCTATTCTTACTTTGGTGAAACTGGCAGTACAAAAATGATCAAAGCTTGGGTAGTCAAAGATGATGTTGATGAAACTTTATCAATAATCGATGACATTACCGATGGTAATAGTATTATTGATGTTGAAGATCCTACCGAAGAGGAAATTGACAACAACAAAGTTCCTGTAAAACAACAAAACCCAGGATTTGCTAAACCATACGAATTACTCGTAAACATGTACTCACCACCAAACTACAAAGATATTGATCCAACAATAATAATGGCAATTTGTTTCCCATTCTTCTTCGGTTACTGTTTAACCGATGCATTCTATGGAATCATATTAGCTATAGTAGGATTAGTATTATACACAGGCTTAGGAAAAACTAGTAAAACATACAAATCATTTGGTACAATACTTGTACAATGTGGATTATGGACATTCTCATTGGGTCTTGCAACTGGAGGATTTATAGGGGACTTCGTGCCTCGTTTCATATTCGGTGACGCAAATGCACCTTTACCAACAGTTATACCTGATATAAATGCATTCGCACATCCAGAAAATATTTTGATATTAGCAATTATTATCGGTTTAATCCATCTTAACATTGCATTCCTATTCGGTATTATCGACAACGTAAAACGTGGTAATATCAAACAATTATGTAGTGGACAACTTTGTTGGGTTTTAATTGAAGTAGCTATCATTGCTTACTTATTAACAAGCAACATAATTATTGCAGCTGTATTCGCAGTAATTGCATTAATATTATTATTATATGGTTCTGGACCAATGGGAGTAATGGACATATTTGGATTCTTAGGAGATGTATTATCATACTCAAGATTATTAGCATTATGTCTATCCACTGGTGGTATTGCTATGACTGCAAACTTATTATGTCAGTTATTAACTGGTATGGTACCATATGTAGGTATTATTATTGGTATAATTGTATTCTTAGGAGTACACTTATTTAACATTGCATTCCAATCAATGGGATCATTCATTCACTCATTACGTCTTCACTTTGTAGAATTCTTCGGTAACTTCTACGAAGGGGAAAGTGATGAATTCGTGCCATTCAAGGCAAGTAGAATATACACAAAATTAAAAAAATAAGTACTTTCTAATGTATTTATAAAAAAATATAATATAAAATAAAATTCATTAATTTGGAGGAAAATTAAAATGGCATTAGTATTAGGTTCAGCTTTAGCTGCAATAGGTGCTGGAGTAGCAGTAGGATTCGCAGCTTTAGGTTCAGGTATCGGTCAAGGTATCGCATCTTCCGCTGGTGTAGGTGCAGTAGCAGAAGACTCAAGTATGTTTGCACAAGGTTTAGTATTTACAGCTATTCCTGAAACTCAGGCTATCTACGGTTTCCTTATCGCTATCTTATTATTAGTAT